>JAAZBP010000111.1 GCA_012513715.1 Thermoproteota archaeon
ACAGCTCTTGCCAATTTTAAGAAGAAAAACAACTAGAACAATAAGTGGAGTTACCGTAGTTGCAGTAATGACTCAACCTTATCCTTGTCCTCAACCTGAACCATGTGCTTACTGTCCTGGAGGACCAACAGTCGGTTCACCCCAAAGCTATACAGGTTATGAACCAGCGGCAATGCGTGGATCACAGAATAACTTCGACCCATACCTGCAAGTTAAAAGTCGAATTAATCAACTTACTGCAATCGGGCATAAAGTAGATAAAATTGAACTTATCGTGATGGGCGGTACTTTTCCCGCTACTCCAAGTGAATATCAAACTTGGTTCATCCAACGTAGTTTAGACGCTATAACAGATAAGACTTCAGCTAGTCTGACAGAGGCAAAAGCTAACGCTGAAGTAAGTCCAATCCGTAATGTGGGCATAACAGTTGAAACACGTCCAGACTGGGCAAAACAACCTCATATCGACGGGATGTTAAATATGGGTGTAACCAGAATCGAATTAGGCGTGCAAAATCCTGATGACGAAATTTATCGTTTGGTTGGTAGGTCTCATACTGTTACAGATGTCATCGAAGCAACCCGTATCGCAAAAGATGTAGGATTAAAAATTGTGTATCACCTGATGCCTGGAATGCCTGGCTCAAACCCACAAAAAGATAAGGAAGCTTTCAAACGGATATTTACAGATTCAGATTTTAAACCTGATATGATAAAAATTTATCCATGTTTAGCCATAGCAGGAACAAAAGCATACGAATGGTATAAACAAGGTACTTATTTTCCATATTCAACTGACCAGGCTGCACAAGTGATAGCTAACGTCAAACAAGTGCTTCCAAAATGGGTGCGTGTTATGCGTGTACAACGAGATATTCCTGCTCATCTAATATTGGCGGGTGTAAAAAAGAGTGACCTGCGAGAATTAGCTCAGAAAAAACTCAAAGAACAACTTGGCCACTGTAACTGTATTCGTTGCCGCGAAGTAGGTCATAGATTACAGGTTGATAGAATTACACCGGACTTAGAGAAAATTAAAATCTTAACAGAAAAGTATGAGTCTTCAGCTGGCACCGAAATATTCATTTCAGCTGAAGACCCAGAAAACGATGTATTATTAGGCTATCTTCGTCTGCGCATACCTTCAACTAAAGCTCATAGACCCGAAATTATCACAGATGCATCTGCGATTGTACGTGAACTTCACGTTTATGGTCCGCTTGTACCAGTAGGAAAGTATTCTTCAACTGCATGGCAACATAAAGGCTACGGTAAAGAACTTTTGACAAAAGCAGAACAAATAACGCATTTAGATTTTGGGCTGAAAAAGCTTTTAGTCATCAGTGCATTAGGAACAAGAAGATATTACATGCGTCTTGGTTACGAACGTGATGGAGTCTATGTTTCAAAGAGGTTAACGTGAAATGGGCGAACTTGAAAATTCAGGTTATAGGGGCGAAGCATTACAGCTTTTAAAGCAAGCTGACTGCAACGTCGGTGACATTCTCAAAGTTAGCAGCAAAGGCCACGTTTATGAGGGAATTTTAATTCCCCGTTTTGGAGATGGCGGAGCCATAATTATCAAAATGAAAAGTGGATATAACATCGGTATTCGACCTACTGCAGACATTAAAATCGAAAAAATAGGAAAAGGCTCCAAACCCACATTCGCTGCTCCTCCACTTCCAAAGCAGAACACTTCTCTTCCACATGTAGTTATCATGAGCACTGGAGGTACAATTGCCAGTCGCGTGGATTACCGTACTGGAGCAGTTCGTTCAGCACTCTCAGCAAGTGACTTATATGGTGTTGTCCCTGAACTCTCAGAATTAGCTCAAGTAGACACTGAAATCGTGTTTAGTCTCTACAGCGAAAACATTACTCCTCAACATTGGACAGAACTCACACAAGTAATAGCTAAACGGATAGAACAAGGTGTTGAAGGATTAGTAATTGCACATGGTACTGATACTATGGCTTACACTTCAGCGGCATTAAGTTTTTCATTACAAAATTTGCCTGTGCCCGTGATTTTAGTCGGTGCACAACGTTCCTCTGACCGTCCAAGTAGCGACGCTGCAACTGACTTAATTGGTGCAGTAAAGTTTGCCGGGGAAGCTCCATTTGCAGGGGTTGGTTTGGCGATGCATGAAACTGTTTCTGATAACAGTATAGTTGTACATAGAGGAACAAAAGTGCGTAAATGTCACACAAGTCGAAGAGACACCTTCAAGTCAATCAATGGCTTCCCATTAGCCAACGTAAAAAATAACATAGTGACCATGATTGCAGACGATTACCTTCAGAGAGACCCAAATAGAAAACTTTTAGTTAAACCAAATTTCAGCGATAAAGTAGCTCTTGTTAAATTTCATCCAGGTCTTAATCCTTCGGTCATTGACTTTTATGTTGAGAATGGTATGAAAGGAATCTTGCTTGAGGGTTCAGGATTGGGGCATGTAAGCAAAAACTGTTTTGAGGCAATAAAAAATGCTATTGAAAAAGGTGTAGTAGTAGCTTTGGCTTCACAGTGTATCTGGGGACGCGTAAACATGAATGTTTATGACACAGGTAGAGACTTGTTGTCATTCGGAGTTATTCCACTTAAAGATATGTTCCCCGAAACAGGTTTAGTCAAACTTATGTGGGTCTTGGGACAAACAAGCGAACTTGATGCAGCTACTAAACTTTTGAAAACTAATATTGCAGGAGAGTATTCCCCCCGTACTTTAATGCAGGAAGAAAAACTTCAATTCGAGGGAGGTCAATAATTTGATTATTGATTACGCTAAAGTAGGGCTAAAGGTTGGATTAGAAATCCACCAGCAACTAAATGTGAACAGTAAACTATTCTGCAGTTGCCCACCAGAGCTTTTCAAAGAAGAACCTGAAATAACTTTTCTGCGTAGATTAAGACCAACCCAAAGTGAACTTGGTCAAATTGATCCAGCTGCCTTTTTTGAGTTTCAAAAGGGAGTTAAAATATTATATGAAGCTAACCAAAGAAGTTCATGCCTTGTTGAAATGGACGAAGAACCTCCTCATCCAATAAACATCGATGCAGTAGAAGTGGTGCTGACAGCTTCTCTAATGATGAACATGCAGCCTGTAGATGAAGTTCATGTTATGCGTAAAACAGTAATCGATGGCTCAAATACCACTGGATTTCAACGTACAACAATTATTGCACTTGATGGTTGGATAAACGTAAAAGACAAAAAAATACCTATCCAAGCTGCAAGCCTAGAAGAAGATGCTGCTCGAAAAACTGGAACCCAAGATGAAGGAAAAACTATACGATATCGTATTGACCGTTTAGGTATACCCCTAATAGAGGTTGCAACTGCACCAGTAATTTATTCTCCCAAAGAAGCTCAAGAAGTAGCTTTTGCAATTGGCAGAATACTTAGAGATACCGGAAAAGTGATGCGGGGTTTAGGGACCATCCGTCAAGACCTCAATGTCTCAATACCTGATGGTGCATTGATTGAGATTAAAGGAGTACAGGCGCTTGATTTAATTTCCACGGTTGTGGAGTATGAGGTTCAACGTCAACTTGGGTTACTTGCTGTTAAAGAAGAGCTTGCTAAACGTGGTGTAACCGCTGAAAAAATTACGTCTGATTTCACTGATGTAACAAGCATCTTTAAAGAAACTAAATCTAAAGTCATCCGGAAAGCAATAGATAAAAAACAGAAAGCGTTAGCAGTTAAACTTCCTGGATTTGCTGGTTTATTAGGTCGCGAATTAATGCCTAATTTCCGTGTTGGGTCTGAATTGTCTGATCGTGCCAAATTTTGGGGACGTGTTGGAGGAATATTCCATACTGATGAAATGCCAAACTATGGTATTACAGCTGAAGAAGTAAACGCTTTACGTGATGCTGTAGGCGCCGGTGATGGTGATTCAGTGGTTTTTGTTGCTGACACTGAAGAAAACGCTTTGGATGCATTAAAAGCAGTTGTAGAACGTTCACAGGAAGCATGTGTAGGTGTTCCAGCAGAGACACGTACCGCTAAGGATGATGGTACAACAAGATATATGCGTCCACGTCCAGGTGCAGCTAGAATGTATCCTGAAACAGATATTCCTCCATATGAAATAACTGAAGAGTCAATTGCTAAGGTCCAAGCGAACCTTCCTGAACCTGCAGATAAAAAATTAGTCCGTCTTATAGGACAATATGGGTTAAACGATAAATTGGCAAAACAATTAATTGACTCTGAATATAACCAGCTGTTCGAAGAAGTAGTCAAAAATACTGGCGTTGTAGCTTCAACAGTTGCAGCCTTTTTAACTGAGACTATAAAAGCAATTAAACGTGATGGAGTAGAAACTGAAAACATTCAACATAATCAAATCTATGATATTTTCAAAGCTGTTGGTTCGGGAAGCCTAACCAAAGAAGCGATTATAGATGTGTTTATTTGGTTATCCAAAAACGAAGCTAAAACTGTGCAAGATGCAGTTGAAGCTTTAGACTTGAAGCTTTTTAGTGAATCAGATTTAGCTTTAATTATAGATGAAATTCTCCATGAAAACAAACTGCAAATCGAGAAAATGGGCAAGAACGCTTTCGGCATGCTTATGGGTGTTGTTATGAAAAAAGTTAGAGGAAAAGCTAATCCTGAATTAGTTAGTAAACTAATACATGAAAGAATAACCTAGCCATTTTCTCATTTTGCTCTGTTACTTTGCCGCAAATCCTAATAGGCATTAGCATAGCTTATACCATAATGAGGCAATGTTAATGAAGCGTATCGAAGCTCGAATTAAAACCTCTTTTGGTGAAGTAGTAATCGAAGGTGAAAATCCAAAAGAAATCCTAGATGTTCTTAACGAGATACCTGAAAACTTTACTGAACGCCTCTCAGATTTTGTTTCTAATCGTTTAACTCCCTCTATGGCTCAACTAAAAGGTATAGTTGAAACTACAACTGAAGGACCCGTAATCGTAACTAGGGAAAATCTCACTCACTATGAGGCTGTTGGTCTAGTGCTATATGCTTCAGATGATAGGAAAAATACTGCAGCGCAAGTACAGAAACTCTTGGAGTCTAGTGGTATCAAAAGTATGGTTCCAGCCCGTTTAAACGAGATGACTAAGCGTGGGCAAGTCTTCAAACCTGACCCTAGTAAACCTGAATTTAAGCTTACAATTCAAGGAGAGAAATGGATTGAACGAGAAGTTCTTACAAAAATCCGTGGTAAAATGGGTTAAAGTGGTGCTTCTTAAAGGTCTTCAATTAATCCACTTTTTTACTATAATCTTTTTTTATACACAAGTGCTTATGTTTAAAAAATTTAAGTTTAAGGGATATTTTTCTCAAATTACCCCTTTTCTGATTAGTTTATCCCCTTTTGTTTATTTTATTGCCACTCGTCTTTCATAAGCCTTTTATATCTGGTAGCCAGTTCATGGATAATACAATAATGGACAGTGACATCGAATATGATGATGGAACCAAGTAAAAAACCGTTAAACGTACTCATAAAACAGTTGCATGGCAACATTGAAGTCGTTCTCAAAAATGGCTACGAATACAAGGGAAAAATGATAAAATGCGATGGGCATATGAACCTTCTTCTGGAAGGCGCAACCGAATGCAAAGAAGAACAATTAATGACGAATTATGGTAATGTTTTGCTTCGTGGAAACAACATACTCTACATAGTTCTAGACGCCAATAAACACTAAATTGGCAAGCTTTCCGCCTCATTAATTACGTATTCGTAGGCTTCTTTAATAGCCAGCTTTATCTTAAATTTACGTCTAAAAAAAGTCAGAATATTCCTTAAATCACGCTCAAGTAATTCTGTTGCGTTAGTATGGTCTTTTTTTACTGCCTGTGGCCAGTCAATCATTAAAATGTCTCCTTCAGGCTTTAAAATGATGTTATATTCACTAAGATCAGCGTGTATTATGTGAGCTTCAACGTAAGCCTTTTTAACGTTCAACAGAATTTCTTCTAAAACCTTTTCAGCTTTACCTATATCTTTGTATTTTATTAGTTGGGCACCATTAATCATCCCCATGGCTATTACATGACGATTTTGGCAAATAGGTTCAGGTACAGCGACACCTTTTTCGTAAGCAAGTTTCATTGCATTGAATTCTCTTTCTGCAGCTAAATGAGATTGATAAAGCCAG
>JAAZBP010000008.1 GCA_012513715.1 Thermoproteota archaeon
CAGAAAAAAAGTTGAGCCTCTTACTGCCGAATTGGCTCTCGGCGATATGGTTAACATGGCATTTTCCGGAACAATTGTTGTTCAAGGCAGAGGAAAAGCTGTAGTCGTCTCAACAGGTTATAAAACTGAAATTGGAAAAATTGCAACTTTAATTAAAGGCACTGAACGCGTTGAGACTCCAATTCAAAAACGAACCAAAGACTTAAGTCGAAAACTCGGATTATTTGCTTTAGTAGCCAGCAGTTTAGTTTTTGTGATTGCTGTTTTACGTGGTTTTGAAATTTTTGAGACTTTCTTATTTGCTTTAGCAACTGCTGTATCAGCTATACCTGAAGGGTTACCTGCAGTATTAACTGTAACCTTGGCTGTAGGAGTAAACAGGATGGCTAAACGTAATGCCCTAATCAGAAAACTGCAGGCTGTCGATACTTTAGGATCGGCGACAGTTATCTGCACAGATAAAACTGGTACCTTAACCACTAATCAAATGACTGTTAGAAAAGTTTTTGCTAATAAAAAATTAATCACTGTTACTGGTGAAGGTTTTGATCCTGAAGACGGACAATTTGAATTCGAAGACAATATCCTCGAGGTTGCACAAGATAAGCACCTTATTCGCTTACTGGAAATAGGTGCATTATGTAATGATTCTAAACTTAAGCACATAGAAAGTGAAGAGCGCGTTCACTGGGAAATCAATGGAGACCCAACTGAGGGCGCATTAGTTGTCGCTGCTGCTAAAGCTAAACTCTTTAAGACAAAACTTGAGTCAACATATCCAAGAATTGACGAAATTCCTTTTGACTCAAAAGATAGGTATATGGCTACTTTCCACCAAGAAAACGTTTCCTCTGTTAGGGTTTTCGTTAAAGGCGCTCCGGAGGCAATTTTGCCTTTATGTTCTGAAGTTTTAGAAGAAGGTACTGCTAATACACTTACAGAAAAAATGAAACAGAGTTTTCTTGACGTTAGTACCCATATGGCTAGTCAAGCTCTTAGAGTACTTGCTTTTGCTTATCAAACAATAAATGTTGATGAAATAGAACAAACTAAAGTTGATCTTAAAGAGAAAAAGGGCAAATTAGTTTTCGTTGGCTTTGCAGGAATGATTGATCCACCACGAAGCGAAGCTAAATCCGCTGTTGAATTATGTAAACGGGCTGGAATACGTGTGGTCATGGCTACAGGAGACCATAAATTGACCGCAGAAGCAATTGCAAAAGAACTTGGAATTGCAAGTTCAACAGGTGCTCTAACAGGTGTAGACCTGGACGGAATGGATGATACACAACTAGACCAGATTATTGAAAAGACAACTGTTTTTGCCCGTGTATCTCCCACTCATAAATTCCGTATAGTAGAAGCGCTTCGTCGACAAGGTCATGTTGTTGCAATGACAGGTGATGGTGTTAATGACGCTCCAGCATTAAAGGCTGCAGAAATCGGGATTGCAATGGGTATTACTGGAACTGATGTAACCAAAGAAACTGCCGATATGGTGTTGACTGATGACAACTTTGCCAGTATTGTTAGCGCTATCGAAGAAGGACGCGTGATATTTGAGAATATACGCAAAGTAGTGAAGTACCTAATAAGTACTAATACTGGCGAAATAATTACAATTCTTGCTGCGCTTATTCTTCTTCCAACTGCACCGTTAATTTTTACTGCTGTTCAAATATTATGGGTTAACCTTGTTACAGACGGTTTACTTGTTATTCCATTGGCTATGGAGCCAAAAGAAAAGAACGTAATGGATTCACCGCCAAGAAAACCAACTGAAAAAATGATTAACCGTGAAATGGTTTTCAACATAGTTTTCGTTGGTCTATTCATGGCAATTGGTACACTTTACCTCTTTTCTACTGGACTAAACAATGGTGACTATGTTAAGGCACAAACATTTGCATTTGTAGCCATAGCTCTATTTCAGGTTTTTAATGCCCTTAATTGTCGATCAAGAAATCTCTCCTTCTTTAAGTTAGGTCCTCTTACGAACAAATGGTTACTGTTGGCAATTTTAGGTTCCTTCTTACTCCAATTCTTGGTAACAGAGTTGCCCATCTTCCAAGTAGCATTCGGAACAACTAGCTTAGCAGTGATGGATTGGGTTGTAATCCTTCTTGTTTCCAGCTCAGTATTTATTGCCGAGGAGCTAAGAAAGTTTCTGGTAAGAAATAGAGAGTAACAACTTTATACATTTTAACGACTAAAAATAATCAATGATTAAACCTTAGGTGACAGTTACAGTATCGATAAATATGGTTGGGTAGAGTCTCTTTTCTTAACAATATATTCCTAATTCCACTTTACGATTATTATAGTTAGTCAATCACTTACTTTTAATACAGATAAATTAATGATGATTAATTAGCAGATTACTCTTTACATTTCCCTCTTTGGCTTTAACGCAGTGCATAATAAAAAATCTTCACGATAGAACTCTATCTTTTTAATTACCTTTAACAGTGTGTTTTCTTAATCAGATTCAAAGGTAGATTAAGTTTGGTCGATGCTTGGCGGGAACCGTACCATGTTGTAATTGAAGTTGAAAATAACGAATGCAGAATGGTAAGTAAACTTGGTGCACTGGGTTTTAAACATTTGAAAGTAGTGGATGTACGCAGTTCTAATAGTGGATCTGTTAGGCATTTAATGGATGTTGGTGAGGATCAAGCTAAAAAAGTGCCCAAAGAATTATCTGCAAAAGGACATGCTGATGGTAAATCAACAGTGTGGCTAGAAAGCGAAGGTTGCGGTGTCTGTAACACTATTCTTAGTTACGACGCATTTCTAGTTTCTGGTAAAAGCATGCATGGAAACACAATAGCATACAGTTTCATGGTCCCTACTTTTCAAGCGTATCGCGGTATAATAACTGATTTAGAAAAAACAGGACATAAAGTAACTGTTCGTAAAGTAGGTAAATTTGAACAGCAAACTGGAGTATTGACTGAAAATCAGGAAAGAATATTTTGGTTGGCACTAAAAAGCGGATTTTTTGACTATCCACGCCAAATAGATATGGCTGAACTTGCTTCAAAATTAGGAATTGCGTCCGCGACTCTTTCAGAAATTTTACGTAGAGGCACCCGTAGGTTACTTGAACACTATTTTAAGCGGGAAATGTAATTTAGAGTTAAAGTCTTTCTTTTAAAATATTTATGCTCTTTAATTTTTGGTTGGTACAAACCCAATAAATATGTATTCGATTGTTTTAGACCAGTTTTTGGGTATAGTTACTTTGTTACTGCTATGTTTTAGACTGTTCCTTATTCATTTTTGATTTATTCACTAATACTTGTTTTTATTTCTGAATAGACTGTGTTAGCGATTATTTTAGCTCCTGAGACTTTCGGGTGAATTCCGTCTATAAAATACTCTGGATGATTGATTAATGGTGTGTATGCATCTATTAATTGGCTGCCTGTCTGGTTAGCAATTTTACAAATGTTTGGAATAACTCTATCTACAAGAACTTCATTGTTGAGGGTTGAGCTGCTGTTAAAGATTGGAGGCGGCTGAACAATCCAGATTATAGGCTCGCTGGGAAGAGATTGGAACACCACAATTAATTCAATATAACCTGAAATGAATTCTTCTTCAAAATCATTGAAAGCCGAATCAGCATCATTTGTTCCAAGCATAATAACTACCATATCAGGTTGAAATTGCTTCGCAAGCTCAAGTGCGGTTTCGTTCATGTAGGAGCTTTCTGAGTTTAAAGTAGCAGTTGCTCCTCCAACACCAAAGTCTCCTATAATATAGTCTGAACCTAACAGATCCCAAAGGTATAAAGTATATTCAGTGCCTCTGGTTATGCTATCTCCTACACATGCTACGCGGATAGGTTGTGTCTGTTCTATTTCTGTTTCAGCCATAATCAGCAAATATGTCTCTACGCTTAATAGAACACTTAATACAATTACTACTGCAGCCAAGATTTTAGTTAATTGATCCATATCTTTTATGATACAATAAATTACTTTTAAGCCTTAAATTAAAAACTGTATATAACCTATTTTATTTGACTTATTAACAAAATTATGGATGCGTATTTTTGTTTTAATCTGTTATAGCGCTTATATGAGTCAAATTTGAGTAATTAGTCAATAACTTAATATTTAGCAATGTCCAACTTAGCTGGAAACGTAATGGACTGAACACTTTTTGTTTGGTTATGTCTTTAAATTGGATTATTTACCCAATATTTGTGAGACTATCGTTTCAAGAATTTACAGAAGTGAATATATTTGAAAATTGAATTCCTCGGCGGAGCTAGAGAAGTGGGCGGCTCCTGTATATCAGTAGAAACCGATTCATGCAAGGTTGCGTTAGATTACGGTACAAAACTTGATGAAGAACCCAAAAAGTTACCTAAAGATTTTGATGCGGTAATTATAAGTCATGCACATTTGGACCATACAGGTAGTCTTCTGAGTTTATCCAAAAATAACCCAGTTATAGTAGGGTCTGATATTACACGTGATGTTACTGTTGATTTACTGCATGACATGGTAAAAATTCAAAGTGAAAAAGGAGTTTACGAATTTGAAAGTAGTGACGCTGAAAGAATTAGGGACTGTTGGTGGAGCCGCGATTCCTTTGCGTTACCTGGTTTAAACGTTCAGCTCCAATCTGCCGGTCATGTTGCTGGAGCAAAAATTACTAGTCTCCAAAGTGAGGGAAAAAAGGTAGTTTACACTGGTGACTTCTGCATTCACGACACTGAAATACTGCAGGGATGCAAATTGGAAGTTCTTCCAAAAAAACCTGATTTGTTAATTAGCGAATCAACTTATGGTGGAAAAGTTCGTCCCCCCAGAAAAGAGTTGATAAAACAGTTTTTTGAACAAATGTCATTGACAATGGCTCGTAACGGTAACATTTTAATTCCAACTTTTGCTTTTCACAGAAGCCAAGAGATGGCTAAAAGAATAGATACTGCAATTGAAAAAGGCATTTTGCCACCTTACAATGTTTACACTATATCAAATATCGCTCACAGAATAAACGGTTACTTCAATCATAACAAACCATTGTTCACTAAAGCCATTAGACAACAAAAGCACCCCTTTACATATCGGAATGTTAAACATTTGTATCGAACTGGGCAAATTGAAGAGCCCGCTATCGTTATATGCACTTCAGGTTTCGGTCACGCTGGGGCGAGTCTTCGTTTGTTAACTGATTGGGCAGGAGATAAAGATAACTCTGTCATCTTAACTTCAGGTTATCTTCCTCCAGATAGCCCATTAAAGCAGGCAAAAGAAGAAGGCTTCTTCAAATTAGAAGAAGACTCTTACACAGTTAACGCTGAAGTCAAACAAATTGAGCTTTCAGGGCACGCAGACCAAACAGAACTAATCCAGTTAATCACCAAATTGAAGCCGAAACGCACCGCGCTCGTACACGGAGACTTAGAACAAGCTGAATTGCTCTCAGAAAAGATTTCAAATATAACTGATGTATGTATTCCCGAAGAAAACGAAATCATAGAAGTTTAATTGTGCGCCATTTTTTATGGTAACTATTTTAACTTCGTTATTTAGCTAAATACAAGAATTATCTTTTTTTACTCTGTTTCAGCTGTTCCATGCCATTTTCTTTCCCAATAAAGAATTAGACTGAAAAGTCCTCTACTAATAATGACCAGAATAAGAACCGCAAACTCTTCAAGTGTTCTAGTAAGTACTGTCTTGATAATTTCAGCGCCTATAAAAAATTCTAAGCTTAACGTCAAATACCCTGACAGGAACTTTCTTGCATAGGATGGTTGGTAAGTGTCCTTCAATTTTGCCTGAATAAACCTCACCGCTGCAGCCAAAGCTCCAAAAACTATTATTCCACCGCCAATCAGGTAAATAACGTTGGTTGCCAACGTGAGAATCATGTCAATTGTTCCTTCTACGTTAGGAACAATCTGGTCATAAAGCGGAGAAAGTAATGTTCCAATGAAAACAAATAATGTTACAACAAAAATTAACGCAACAGTTAGTATGCTGCGACTTTTCTTTGCACCTTTATCCAGCTCAGTCATTTTTTAAGCAGCTCAAATGGTTGTTACGTTAAATTTTACTAAGGTGTTTAATACTAATAAACCTGCTTCAGCTGCAAGCAATTGGAAAACTTGAATCTATTAAATCCAATTAAGTAACAAGATGACTTGTATTAAATCTGTTATTTTGGGTTATAGTTTTAGTGAAGTAAAAATTCTGTATAAACAGGCTGAATTTTTTAAAGAAAAAAGTTGTGTTTTTGATTTATGCACTTTCTTTGATTATAAAATAACGCCTCGGATTAATGATGGGCGTTTACGTCGAAGTGCAGGGGGTGGGATTCGGAGCCCCGACAAGCTGGCGACCTAACCAGCTCCGCGTTTTCTCCGCAGCTTCTCTCCCTTTTTTACTTTTCAAGGAGGCTTCCAAGTGAAGGATCGGCGATTAAAAGTTGTTTATCGCCGTGGAGAAAACGGCCAGCTCTACGTTTTGATGTATCGGGGAAAACTTCACATCGGCACGGTTGAGGTTAACTCGTTTAATTGCATGAAGGTTTCTCGTGGTGTGGCTAACAAGGCGCCTGTTTTGGTGCAGTATCTTCCAAAGTTAGAGGAGGTGGTGACCTAGATGGGGCGGCTTGTCTGTGGCTATCCAGGTAAGCTTTGCCCCAATGACTCGCAAGGCGTTTGCAGAGTGGATGCTCGCAAGTGCAGCGGCTGTGACTGGCGGCGGGAGGCATAGGCATGTCCATGCTTTCCGCTGATGTTCTGTACTGTTGTGACTGCGTTTTCTGGTGTGGACGTTGCACCGAGCCCACAATGAAGGGCAGAAGATCAGTTAATCGTATAGCCTCAAGCGAGGCCTGTGACCAATTCAAGGGTGGCTCTCAAAAAAAGCAAGGCTCGGAGGCTCAAGCTTGAGGAAATACAGGACTTGGGCATACCTAAACGCTGAAGGCAAACAGGCATGGGGTGACGTCTTCTCTGAGGGCGAGGTTCCCATACAAGACATTAACTCTCACCCCGCAGTGCTGGAGAGCATCCAAAGAACCGAAAGAGTTTTTCTCGTTGACTGGAAGGCGTTGACCGCTAAACAGCAAGACGGCATCCTTGAGAAATTAAGCCAAAAAACTGGCGAGGGCAAAGAGGTTATTCTAAAAGAAGTTTTGAGGGTCGGGTTGCCCTTGCGTGAGGTCTACACTGAAGGCGTTGGTACAAGCCGGATGGGAGCGCTCACTTAGGAGGGCTAATGGTGCAGATATTTCGCATAAAAGACACCGCTGAAAACCGTGAATCCCTAAGAGCAGCCCTAGCCGAATATTTCGCCATACAACTGTTAAGCCTAGCCGAACTTGACTGCTTAATCGAGGGCTTAAGGCAAGACGTCAGGGAGAGCGTTCTCCCTATGCTGAGGTGACTTTTTTGGCACCCTCTGATCGAACCGTTGAACCCGTTTCCCGTAAACCAGTTCAACAGTTCAAGGGCAAAATTGAACTCTTAGGGTTCTCACAGCGGGGCTTGCGGATACTTCGTGTTTTAGGTACGCCTGACTGCACAGCCAGCGA
>JAAZBP010000112.1 GCA_012513715.1 Thermoproteota archaeon
CCAGGGTTTCCTCTTCTTTTAGGCTCAGCTGGAACTATCGCTTTATTGACGAAAAGCCTGACAACCTCACAGGCATCCATGAGACTAAAAAGGCGCTAACTAGATTTAAAATTATGCACACCCCTAAATCTAGTATTATATGCGTTACAGACTTACTCGATATCTGGACTATGAATTAGATTCTAACATGGTTTACAAATTGCTTTCCTGTCTACCATTTCTATTAGTCTCATAAGCCTCTTTTCATCTATACTTGCTAAGGTAGAAATTTTGATGTGCCTCATTGTCTTACCGTTTCCCTCAAACAGCGCAATTTCATCTTCACTTAATCCAGTTATTGCAAAACCAACATGAACACAATTTTTCATTGCTGCAATATAGAATTTGCCTGCTGCAAACGTTACGACACCCCATCTCATTTCTTCTCTGCAGTTTGGAAGTGTCTTTTCAAAAATCTGCCTAACCTCCTGCAAAATTTCTTTATGCGGCGATTTCTGTTTGTTTATGTAGGCGGCAACTTGATTTTCCATTTTACCTCATCTCCTAATTGTTATAGTTTAGTATAAGTGATTTTTGATTCTACATAATTTGGCTATTTTGAAACTAAGGATTAGGAGCATATACCCTTTGTCCCTCGCGATACTCCATGCATTTGTTAACTACACTATCGCTTGGTTGAACAAATTACCTGTTGAAAGTTATTTCTTCTACTTGCCAATTTTCGTTAACCCATAAGCCAACAATCATACCTTTGAAGCCCCATAAACGAATGGTCTCCAAAGATTTACGAAGTTGTTCAATCTGTTTGTTTTTTTCAACATGGTTTCCTGTGCAATCATAATGTGCCACCAAAGCTAAATGCTTAGACCCATGTTTGTCCTGAGAAATCATCACCCTCTGCTGAATAGAACGCAGCTGAAAGTCATTGCTTTGTTCTGCAATAACCTTTACAGGACCAGGTTCAGTAATGTTATCAACATAGTCAACATTGAATTTCGTTCTCATATAATTAATAATGGGTAACTGTGTCCTACCATCCATACAATTGATGACGGTAGCAAACCTTGCTGAGTTGTTCATATTGTATTGTCACTGCTATTTTACGTATATCCTTTTCTCAAACATACTGTTTTTCAATCAGTATTCTTACAATTAATGTTCAGTTTGTTTTCGGTTTCACATTTTATAACACTGATTATTGATATTTCACAATGCACTCTTTTTCAGCCTCCCCAAACCCTTCAAGATTGTCTAAATTTGAAACTTATAAAAGCGAAAATAACCCCTTTTTTCTGCCTTTGAGTGACCTAAAACCTCCAATAGATTGTAGAGTTAAATTAAAGCTTATGAATACAATGTTAAAGACGATTTGTCTAATTTTGTATGTAAGAGATTGGTTAATATTGCTCAAAATAAATTATTCTGAGCTATGTTGCCCATCCTTTGCTCCAGAGATGGCGCTGGCTTAAGTCAGTGCAGTTTTTTTAATCAAACAAAATCTACGCAGAAACCACCACGCATACATAACTATACGGAGAATGCCGTCAAATGAAGGAAAAACCAACAGCAAACGTACCGACAAAAGAAGAAGTTGAAAACGCAAAAATAATTGCGCGCCAAGATCGCATCCCTATATGGTCACTATCTTACCTCTTCATAGGTATCTTAGGTTTAGGTTACATCTTTATTTTTTATGATATTTTCAACATCAATGTCTCATTTATTCAAACAGCGTTGACTTTGGGTTGGGCAGCTTCTCCAACTGACCCAGCTATAACAAGCCTTGAAGGCACAGTAGTGTTGCTCAATTTAATCGGATATGTGATTGGGGCGTTGACACTTAGTCCGCTTTCTGATAGGTTTGGGAGAAGAGACCTGTTGCTTGCAACTCTTCTACTGACAGGTGTAGGTTCAACTCTCAACGTCTTTGTTACCAATTACTGGGAATTTGCCATTACAAGGTTTATAACCGGCATAGGCATTGGTGCCGATCTTGCAATAGTAAACACCTACATAAACGAGGTTGCACCCAAAAATGGCAGAGTAAAATATACTTCACTACTGTTCATTTTAGCAAGCATAGGCACAGTGCTAGCGGTTTGGTTAGGCCTCATATTATGCACAGGCGCAGCTCCGTTTCCATCTGGTTTACCTTTTGCACTCGGCGGCTCTGGATTTTTAGAGACTAACGGCTGGAGACTTATGTATGGAATCGGCGGCTTACTAGCCTTAGTCGGTGTACTGTTAAGGTTTGGTCTACCTGAATCCACAAGGTGGCTTATAACTCATGGCAGATCAAAAGAAGCAGACAGAATCGTTACTGAAATGGAAACACGCGCCTTAACTCGCTTAAAGCAGCTTCCACCACTGCCTGAGTCTATACCTGTAATTCAGAAGCCAAAACCAATACCATACGGTGAAATATTCAGAAACCGCATCTACAGAAACCGAACTGTCCTACTGCTTTTCGTGTGGTTCTTCGGCTATATGACCGTTTACATCACTGCTGCAGGGTTATCTTCCCTTCTTGCAGGTGTAGGTTTCGGTTTCCCAGAAAACGGAATGGTGGTCGCAATCGGCATCTTTGGATTTGTAATTGCAGGCATAATTGCATCTACATTCGGCGACAAGATAGAACGTAAACGTTGGCTTCCAATATCAGCTATGTTTACGCTTATCGGCGGCATAATGATAGCGTATGGCGTAAACAACTTTGGACTTGCTGTTTCAGGAGCAGTTTTGCTATTTACAGGCACAAACATTTGGGTACCCATCACTTACGCTTGGGTGTCAGAGAGTTTCCCTACAAGGGCCCGAGTAACAGGGTTTGCTTTAGCAGATGGGCTGGGACATATAGGCGGCGGCGTTGGACTCATTGCAGTTGGTGCCTTGCTTTCGTCAGGACAATCAATACTTGTAATGTTTCTAATAATTGCACTATTCCAGATAATCTCAGCAGCCATTGCTCAACTTGGACCTAAAACAGCAAATAAGCGGCTAGACGAGGTTTCACCCTAAACCTCCCCTCTTTAACATCAACCTTTCTTTATTCACTTCTAAAGCAAGTTAAACGCTGAATTGAAGCTACTTTGAATATTATTTAAAAAGCATCCCTGCTATTTAGTTAAAGTCACAAAGCGCAAGATAGAACGGAGTTGGAAAAACTTCACATCCACTATAGTCCAAATGCTAGAAGAAAATGCCCGTAAACATCCAGACGATATGGCGTTAATTGAACTCACACCCAGCCGAAACAGCCGCAGACAAATCAGCTGGAAACAGTTTAACCAGCAAGCCAACAGCATTGCTAATTACTTACTCCAAAGAGGCATCCAAAAAGATGACAAAGTAATCCATTGGATGCGCAACTCTATAGATTGGCTAATAAACTATTTTGGCATCATAAAAACAGGCGCATGGGCAGTCCCACTAAATTACCGCTTCAACACTCAAGATTTTAGGTTCTGCACTAGCATTGCAGAAGCCAAAGTGATAATCTTTGAAGAATATTTCCTCAAAACAGTACAGGATGTAAAACCATCCACTATACACGAGTACATTTATCTTGGACCTAAAACCCCCAAAGACATGACTTTCTACAACGAAATTTTAAAGACAGCAAGCACTGACAATCCACAAATCGAGTTGAAGCCTACAGATGAATGCGGATTATACTTTACATCAGGTACCACAGGCGACCCTAAACCAGTGTTGTTAACTCATAAAAATATGAGTTTTGCCGCGGAGGTTGAACAGAAACATCATCACCAAACAAGCAAAGACAATTTCATACTGTTGCCGCCACTATATCATACTGGCGCGAAAATGCATTGGTTCGGAAGCCTCATTTCCGGTGCAAAAGGCACAATACTAACAGAATTCAGTCCCAAAAATGTATTCGAAGCCGTCAGCAATGAGGCAGGAACTATCGTGTGGCTGCTTGTGCCTTGGGTTCATGATATTTTAGTTGCTCTTGATAGAGGAGAATTAAAACTCAAAGACTATAATCTTTCTTCGTGGCGACTAATGCATATAGGCGCTCAGCCTGTACCCCCAGTGCTTGTGCAGCGTTGGCGAAATTATTTTCCCGCCATGGCATACGACAACAACTATGGACTCAGTGAAGCTACAGGTCCAGGAGCGGTTCATCTTGGGCTTGAAAACGAGTTACGCCCGGGTGCAGTAGGGAAAGTTGGATGTGGTTGGCAACTAAAAATCGTAGAAGCCAATGGTAACCATGAACTTCCACAGTGTACTGTCGGTGAACTCTGCGTTAAAGGTGATGGCGTAATGTGTGGATACTACAAAAATCCTGAGTTAACTGCAAAAATCATCGTGGAAGGCTGGCTACGCACTGGTGATATGGCCCGCATTGACCAAGATGGCTATGTCTATTTAGTTGACCGAAAAAAAGACCTCATAATAGTTGGCGGAGAAAACATTTACCCCATCGAAGTTGAAGACGCAATCCACAACCACCCCAAAGTGTACGATGTAGCAGTCATCGGTATCCCTGATATGCGGCTAGGTGAAGTGGTCGGCGCTATTATCGAAGTAAAAGACGGAGAAAAATTAACTGAACAAGAAATCCATGATTTTCTTGAATTTCAACTTCCAAAATATAAGCGGCCTCGAAAAATCGTCTTTGACAAAGTCCCACGTAATCCTACGGGAAAAATTGAAAAAACCAAATTAAGACAAAAATACGCAAAACCAACAGATACTTACCATTGAATTGTCCAAACAGTAAATTATATTCAAAAAAATATACTGATCAAAATTTTCATACGCATTAATTTTCTTTGTTTCAACTTTTTTGGTATAAGTATGCTTTCCCTCTTTTTTGTAGAGTTTGTATTATTCCGCTTTTTCTCAGGCAGTAGGTGATTTGCTGTGCAGTTCGGATTGGGATCTTTGCCACTTTAGATAGTTCCCGGTTCGTGAAAAACTCTTTTAGTTCTTCTGGCAAAACTTTAAGGTAATCTGATTTGTCTTGGAAAACCACTCGTTTGTTTACGCTAAGCAGTTTTCTCTCTTTTATGCTTACACCTCTTCTTCTCCAGCTTCCTTTGCCGTCAGCACATCTTATCTCTTCTTCGTCTATGAAGAGGACTTCCAAAGAAAAATTCTCTCTACCCATAAGGTGCGGAATCATAACTAACTCCCTAAACACATCTGTCAAAACACCCTTTCTGGGTGACTTGCGTCTATCTATCACTATGTTGTTTTTGGTTACATAGGTTATCCATTTTCTTTCTACCAAAGGATAAACTAATCTCACTTGATGATTACTGGTGAGGATTTGGAGTTTTTCTTTTAATGCTGAAAAATTTTTGGTCTGAACTTCAATTATCAAGTTTTCTCTAAGTATATCCACTATATATTTGCCTAGTTTAACTTCAAATTTGTCGCCGGATATAGAGCAGGCTTTCTTGATTTCTTGGTGAAGCGAATACTCAGTCATTGATTTCAGAGGTTGATTAACTGCTAATAAGTATATGCTGTTTTCTGTAGAACTTATAGCTAACTTTTGTATATAGTATTCTGAGGCGACAATGATTGACTGGAGAATTTGAGAAGAAAGTTAAAAAACTAAATCTTGACCCTGTTTTTGAGAAAACACTCATTGACATGTTTAACGAAGCTTCTAATGAGGATCCATGTATGGCTTGTGATTCAAAAGAGGGCTGTGAAAATTTTAAGTGGCACAAAAAATGGCTCAACACTGACAGTTGCAGTTGCTGCCCATAACCAATATTTTTTTAGTTTTTAAATATTTTATCCGTTTTCTATAATTGCCACCGCTTTGTTTACTATAGATATGTGTACTTGTTCAATAATTTATTTTACACCTAATTTGCATCTAATTTTTGGATTAATTAGCTCTGCAATGCCTATTCATTTACCATTTTATTCTTGATACTCTGGTGACTTCCTAAACGGCAATTCGCTATAAAATTTTTTCAGCCATATTTTTAGAATTATGTTGAAGTTATCCTTTTTGAAAATTTACAAGTTAGAAATGATTCGCCAAAATGTTGCTCTGAACTTTAACTAACAACATATATCTAATACAGAAAAAAATATGTCAACACTGTTAGTAGATGTGTATATTTCACGTTTTATTAAGCTATAAAATAAATGTGTTAATATTCATTTATATTGTAATATTATGTCTCCAACTTTAACACCTAAATCAGAGGCAATTACAGGACACTTAGCCATAAGCAGAAAGAATAAGCCTTCATGTTCACTTAAGCCTTCATAGTTACCTTGCCCCTTAGAAATAACAACATCATAATTTTTTATCCAATTTTTAACAGTTTCTGAATTCCTTTCAGCACCAGTTCCTTCTTCACCGTTACTTAAATTTAGGAACTCTACATTTGGAAGATTACTAAGCCCCACATATTCAGCGTCTTCCAAAGTTGCGTCGTTTATGATTGGTCCTCCTTTGACTACAAAACTTATCTTTTTAAATTCCTTTTTTTCCAATATTGTTTCCACAAGAAGTTTATCTAAAACAACTTCGCCAGCGTTGTCAACAAAATACAGTAAACTTTCTGCTTTGTTTATCTGCTCTTTTAACTGTTGATAATTATCAATAGCGAACTTCTTTTTTAAGACTTCTTCGATTGTTTTTTCTAAGTTAAACTTGTTTCCTGGCCCAAAATCAATTATATTTCCCGCAATTGCAAGTCTAACAGCTGTTCTAAGTGGGTTTGTGCTTTCTATAACTCTATTTTTGAGTTTCGGATACATTTTTAAAACTGAATTATTATTTTCTCTTTTAATTTCTCTGTAAGGATCTTTGCCATCGGCAATCTTTCTCACTATTTCATGAACAACCTGAGCTAATTCAGGCGGAGTCAAGTCCCACTTTAACTCCAAAAGTTTTTTCATGACTTCTCTTAAAACTTTTTCATGTAGCTCCTCAGAATCACTTATATATCGTACAGCCTGAAGAGCTTGTCTCTGAAAACAGGGAATACAATCAAGTTTTAATTTCATACTTTAAAACCCAAAGAAACTGTATAAAACAACAATTTAATTGTATTTCATAAACAAAGAAATAATTCCCAAGTTAACTGGAAAAATTCAAGAAATGATTCTTAAATCGTTCATTTTACTTACAAAAATTTTTGTCGTGATGTATGATTTTTACTTTTTGAATTTTATGTTTCTCTTTTTATACTGATTCGATTTTGATTATGTACCTCTATATGTTTGTAAACGATTATGAACCTGAATATAATTGAACCAGTGAAAAGGTTTTAGACAATAATATATATAGCTAAAAATTAGATATGTATAATATTATTGTGTTTTGTCTACCTTTCTTACGCATTAAAAAAGAAAAAGGAGGTTATTTTGGGCATTTGCCTTTTCCTCTGCCTGTTTTTGGTCCTTTACCTTCCGGACCGGTTCCATCTCCTCTAGGCATAAAATCACTCCTTATACTATATACTGATAAAACTTTAAATTAAGGATGCTGGTGTTCGAGTATCCAATCATTTAAGTTTTCGTTTTGAACTGTAAAATGGGGGTTCACAAAATTTTATTTGGTTAAATTATACTGAAGATAATAAGTACAAAAGTTAGTTAACTTCACATTGATTAACTAATAGATAGTTTTTACTAATGATCTATAATTTAGAGTTTTTACACACAAAAAACAGAAGTCTCGTTTTTTACAGAAAAATACACTTTGTAATAATATAAAGATAAATAATTATATTTTGTTTATTTTTTATATGCTGAATTAACTTATTTTCAGTTAAGATGTATCTTTTGCGTGATCACTAATTCATATTATTTATAAAAGACTCTTACTATATGGTTTTCAGGGTTATTGCTTGGTTAATCAAAGTGCTTCTGGTGGGTTTGGTGGTTTTCGTGTTTTGCTTGTTGACGATGACGAGGCTTTTTTGGAGATATCAAAACAAATCCTCCAACAAGAAAACAACTACCAAATAGACACCGCAACATCAGTAAATCAAGCAACACAAAAAC
>JAAZBP010000113.1 GCA_012513715.1 Thermoproteota archaeon
CCCATAAAACTGCTGATTGGCAATGCACTTATGAATAATAGTATTGCACCTAAACCGCCTAAAATTTTATTGGTTTCCAGTGTCATTTGTTTTCCTCTCGACTTTATAACACATGGATAATTGTTTGCATATTTTATTTATATAAACATTATATTTTTATACTCTTCAAAATTTTTTTACTGATTGCTATTTTTTATTGTATGATTTTAACTTAAGAAAACTAAGATTTTTCACTGCTGGATAATTGACTTTGCAATATCTGGTAATATGCAGTAAGGTAGGTTTGACCATCCTGGGTTATTGTGTAGACTTTTCTTGAGCGACCGTCTTTTTGTTGTTTTTTGCTTTTTAATAATCCTTTTTTTTCAAGGGCATTTAAAGTTGGATAAAGTATTCCGTGCCGTAGTTTTATGTTGAAGTCTGTTTCTACCTGTTTTTTTATTTGATATCCCCATGTTGGCTGTGTTTGTATTACACGTAAGAGTTGGATGTCCAACAAGTTTCTGATTAAGTGTTGTACAATTTCTTTTTTGTATGTTTCCAACATGGAAAAGCCCCAGTTTTTTGTTGTCATCTAGTTTTTTATGTTAAGTTATTGAGTGGTATCACCTTATTTTTGGTTGTGGTATGTCGGATGTATGCATCAAGGTTTATATTGGTGTTTATTGTAGGTACATATTCATGATATGTCTGAAAAGAGACATATTGTATTTCAGTCTAACAGTTAAACTGTTGAACACAAATACACGAGGAGAAAGAAAATGTTCAAAACAAGCTCACAAAAAGAAGTATCAAACAAACTAATGAAGGGTCTACTGGACATGATAATTCTCCAGTTCCTAAACCACGAACCAATGCATGGCTACCAAATAATAACAAAAATCCGCAAAAACTTCGGCGTATACTTTGGACCCAGCACAATCTACCCACTACTAAACACATTAGAAAAAAAGGGATTTGTTGACAGCAAATGGGACATGAACCACGAACGACCAAGAAAAACATACTATCTAACAGGTGACGGCCAAACCATGCTAAACTTCACAGAAGAATCACTAAACCTCATATGCAGAAAAATAACAATAATCAATCCAGAAAACGATCAAACCAATATTGGCATGATTACCTCAAAAAACAAAAAAGATGTCACAATAGGGATCCTATAATTTTTTTTTAATCCTCAAATTTACTCATTATTTTAGTTATCTTTTAGAGTAAACTCTTTTTAGCATACATAGAAATTTGTTTTAAATAGACTTCACGCTGTATATATTTGAAAAAGTAAGGGGTCATAGCTATAAAAAATTCAAAAGAAATAGAAAAAGACAGTTTAGAGACTCAAATTTACGAGTTTTGCAAACATATAGCTGGTCAATCGAAAATAGTTGCTATTGCTCAAGTCGATAATTACTCTGCAAAGCCTAATGAACGCGTTATCTATGAAGTAATGTTAATTATTCATAATTTCCAACCCCGATTAATGAGTTACCTAAAATTACTAATGAATAAAACAATCTTTGTTTTCGCGATAGATCAATGGATTTTTGAACGTGATATAGATAGAGGATTGCTGGGTGAAGCTATAGCAGGAAAAATTGTTTTTCCATATAAACCGCTTTATGGTGACATGTATCTACGCGAAAAAGAAATTGCTCTTAAAAAAAGGTTAACAATAGAACTACTTGAGAATTTGATTGTAAGTTTCCCAGAATTAGCCCAGAGTATTCAGATTATGCCTCAGTATTTTTTATATGAGGTAATATTAAATCGAATCAGAGTTTTTCCGTTACTTACATATGACCTTGCAGATTTAACAAATTGCATAATTAACAATGAGAATCAAGCTCTTGAAGCTTATAAAATAGTTTTAAAACAACTTGAATCTCAAGAAAAAATTTTAATAAAAAATAGCTACATTTTGATTACTAAGAAGTTTATTGCACAGACTAAAGACCCCAAAATACGCATAATAAACAGAGCAAAAAATGCTCCTAGAACACTATTTACAGTTCTCTTCGGAGTTTTACCTCAACTAATGAGTGTAGCTTCACAAAACGCTAAATCATTTTTAAGAACACAAAAAATCAATTGGACACTTCAACCTGATACAAATTATAAAGCAATCAACCCCAAAAAATTTGTTTATATCCCAACTTCTAAAGGATTAGTTCCACTCTCAGAAAAAACAGATGTCAAAGAATTCGCCCAGAAAATGCCACTATTGAAGGGACAAAAAGTCGATGTTAAGCGAGCAGGAGGAATCTTGAATGATGTCTACCTAATTAACGCTGGTGAGACCAAAGTCATAGCTAAACAGTTCAAGGATTGGTCAATTCTAAAGTGGTTTCCTTTAACATTATGGTCTTTTGGAACATTTGCTGTTTCAGGGCAAGCACGTTTAGCAAAAGAAGTTGCAATTGGCGAGTTTCTCAGAAAAAAAGGATTTGAAGTACCCAAAATTCTTCATGCTAGCAATGCAAAACGTTTAGTGTTTATGGAGTTCATTGAGGGTGAAAATCTATCAGAAATAATCAAAAACTATTCAGACACCGAGGATGAACCAGATAATACATATGCTTTAGAAATTATAGATAAAGTTGGGGAAATATTTGCAAAGATACATGGCTACAATGTTTCATTGGGTGACACTAAACCTGATAATGTCATAGTTACACCTGACCAGAAAATTTTTCTCATTGATTTTGAACAAGCCAAAAAAGGCGGAGACAAAACATGGGATATTGCAGTTTTTCTTTATTATTGTGGACATTATCTTCAGCCTTTTGACAGCGAGTCTAAAGCTGAAAAGATAACTGAAACTTTCATTAAAGGCTATGTTAAAGGCGGGGGAAAGAAAGAGGATATACGTAAAGCAGAATTAACTAAGTATACACGGGTATTCAGTATTTTCACTATGCCCTCAATAATAACGGCAATTTCAAAGACATGTAAAAAAGCATAACAACAATTCTTCTTCTACTTAAAAAAGTAAGTATATTTTACGATTAGACAATACGTAACCAAGTGGCTACAAGGAAATTTTTTTGATTGAAAAATAATTTGATTCTCTTTCAACAATAACTCAAAAAATCATGTTGACTATGTTTTCTAAACAATAATTTCAGATTTCAATAAATCCATTATTTTGACAATATATACAAACAGAAAAATACTGCCTCAGTAAAGTTTTTAGCACTCGAAAAGGCACGTAACATCGGTAAAATGAAATTCAAACAGTAATTTACCAGAATTACATGTCTTTCGAAATTCGAAGATGCAACATAAGGACAGAACACCAGCAGATAAATGCTCAAGGAATAAGAAAATTCAGACTTCGAAGGTTCGAAGAAGCAAAAAATGAAAGAAATACAACAAAAAAGTAATTCTGTAAAAGTGAATTAAGACTAAGAAGAATAGAACCATAAATAATTTAGGAAAATAATGTTCAAAGCTTAAATTACACAAACTACTTTTCACTTTCCAAGAGGAACTATACTTGGCTAATGAATTGATTACTGACGGAGACTACGTACTCATCTACCTTGATTCAAGAAGGACATACATGATAAAAATTGAGGCAGGAAAAACATTTCACACCCATAAAGGATACCTGAAATTAGATGAAATAATTGGGAAAGAATACGGTGAACCAATTAAAAGTAGTCTCGGTGTAACATTTACAACTTTAAAACCAATCCTTACAGATTACATAATGAAGTCAGGCCGTAATACCCAAATAGTATATCCAAAAGACGCTGCATTAATTGTAATGTTTAGCGGTATTGGACCGGGCAGCCGAATCGTTGAATCAGGAACCGGTACAGGCGCTCTTACAACTGCATTAGCTCATTATGTGGGTTCAACCGGTAAAGTCTACACTTATGAATTACGCAGTGAATTCCAAAAAAACGCAGCAAAGAATCTGCAGCGATCAAAACTAATAGACAATGTTGAATTAAAAAGCGGTGACATAACTATGGGTATTGAAGAGCAGGATTTAGACGCAATCATATTAGACCTTGCGGTTCCCTGGCTTGTAATTCCCCACGCTTTTAAAGCACTCAAACCTTCAGGAGTCTTAGTATCTTTTAGCCCAACAATAGATCAAGTTGTACGGACAACAGAAGCACTGCGAGAAAACGGATTTGTTTTCATAGAAACAGTCGAATGCATGATGCGTACGATGCAAGTTGAAAGAGGAAAAACAAGACCTCAAACATTGATGACTGGACATACAGGCTACATTACTCACGCAAGAAAAATAATAATGCCATCAATCCAAGACAAAACGGCTACAGATGAACAAGAGTTAGCAATTGAAGAGAACCTTGTAGAAGAGATAGAAAAAAGCTAAAAAATGGCGGAAAAAACCGCCTAAATGGTTTTTTTGATTTTTCTCGGATTAGATTCAGATATAGGCATACTTAAAGTCCAAACTGCCTGTTTTAGCTGCTCACTTTTTTCGCCTCTTGTCAAAGCATAATACAAACCTAAAATCCGACCAAAGTATGGAATAACAAATTGATCAAATGCCTTGTACACTAAAGGATTAGTCAATCGATTTTGAAGGAAAGTTGGTTTCCATATTTTAATGTTATATTCCCAGCATTTGATGAAAAAGTCCCACCTTGCCTTTGAGAGAGCATCCATTTCTGCGCCCTTCTTATTCATTAATACACAGTTTTCTAGAGGCACAAAGAACAAGGGAACATAGAAGGCATTGTAATCTTTTAATTTATCCATAAGCTCTAATGTCTGTAACATATCTTCTTCTTTCTCATCAGGCAAGCCAATAATAAGCGTAGCAAGAGGATACCAGTCATTATCATTTAAAATGCCGAACGCATTAGTAACTACATCTTGCCATTGTTCAGGCTTAAAAGGCAACATTTTCCCAGCCATATACTTTTTCATCAAACGTGGGCTTCCAGTTTCTATACCTGTTTCCGCAGTGATTATTGGTTTTTTGCCAAAAGAGTACCAGCTTTTTTCGATTAAAATTTCAGCTAATTCTTTGATCATTCCAGGATCATGCCATACTGGAGCTAGGGACATATGAGATGTTTGAATACTTTTTACGCCAGGAAAATCTGCTACACTCTTTACAAGCTTTACAATAGCTTCTCTGTTGGGAATAAAAGTCTTATCAGTTGAACCATACAAGAAAAGATCTTCAGTAATTAGAGTAACGTGATCGCTACCCTGTGCGACTGTTAATTCAACTTCCTTCATAATTTTGTTAAGCGGTACATCAATTTTATTTTGCATTGTAGGTGTACAAAATTGGCAGTTCCGCCCACACCCTTTTGAAATCTCTACTGCTCCATGAATGGCAACGTTCTTGGTTAACGGCATTTCAACATTGTAGTCCCAAGTGTTCAAGAATTCGTCAGCTTTTACTATACGCGGAATTGATTCACCATTAACTACTTTCTTGAAGACTTCTACAATCGGTTTAGGTCTACCACCTAATAATACACAGTCAACACCGTAACTATCTGAAACATGCTTTCTTTCAAGCTGCCAAGACCCAAATCCCCCGACAATTATTTTGGGTTTATATTTCTTTATACTCGGATGCATCACAAGTTTACGGAACTCTATAGAGTTCATGGGTTCACCGCCACCGACTATTGAAGAGTAAGTCTTACTTACATAACCCATGCCAGTGGGATCCATAGAAGAAATTCCAACTACTTTAGTATCAGATCCAATGAACAAGTGTAAATCATCTGGGTGAACTACGGCTATATCTTCAGGCGAAAATCCGCCTTCCAACAGAATCGCTTCAATCTTACGCAGACCATATGGAGCATAACATGATTGCCCATCTGCCCTACGTCCACAGTGGGGATAAAGTGTTTTACGAACATATGAAAGAGGAATAGGACCTTTTCCAAAACCTCCAACGAAGGCTATAAAGGGATTATTGAAGAAATCGCTCATTTCTGTAGCTGATGCAGTGAGTACAACTTTTTTACCTGTAAGTGTTTCCAACTTTTCGCTTCCTTGAATAAACTTAATGAATAGTGTATAATACTTTTAAAAATTACTGTTAACTAAAAAAACTGAAAGGGAAGTATTTAATTGATGAAAAAAGCCGTCTGAGTAACTCTGAGTTTTCATCCTTTTAAGTCAATTTAATGCCTTCTCATCATCCGGCAACATATAAACTGTTAATGGAAAATAAAAGGGTTATACATAAAAACAAAAAAATACGCTGGGA
>JAAZBP010000114.1 GCA_012513715.1 Thermoproteota archaeon
CTTCAAACGTTTGATTGCTTCTTTACCTATCAATTCTTCAGCTTCATCTGGTTTTACTGCTCGATGTGTTCCGCAGCCGAAAATAACTGTAACATTTTCATCTTTTACACCAGCTGAGTTAAGTTCTGTAAGAACAGACAATAACATTACTTCACTTGGTGTTTTTCTAGTAGAATCATCGACTACAATTGCTACTTTACTTTCGGTTTTCACAATTTCAGCAAGACGTTTAGCTCCAATGGGTTCAGCTAAAGCCCTATCAATCTCTGCTTTTTCATCTGCTACTGCTTGTCTCTCTTTAGGTTCTATTGTACCCAATAGATTCCGAGCTGGAACCCGAACACATATGTCTGTTTTACCATAGGGAAGCCATACATCAACCATGACAAGTCACATACAATTTAGATTTACACCGTGCAAGAAACTATTAAGCCTTGCCAAAGATAAGAAATTCTTTATTAAAGTATTTTTTGTATGTTATGTTTTCCAATCCGGACCCGCTTTTTTCCCGAAAAGCACTTGTATGTGACCAAAAACTATGATCGCCATCCACACTGTAGAATAAAAGAAATAATAAACAAAGAGTTCATGTATCTTAAGTTCTCTAAAGCCCAATTTTCTTGAGAAGCCATAAAAAACAGTTGCGGTTATTCCAAAACCCGCAAGAGAGATAAGTAAAACTTTGAGAATATCTGCGGTTGCTAACGAAACCAAGAATATGGGTAATGCAATGTTAAATTTAACAGATAAGAAAAGCGAAAAAACCAGCAGGGAATTATACATCCAAAGACTGGGTACAATTGCGCTTAAAAAGAAAACTGTTGCAGATGGATATAAAAAAAACAAGCTGGGCAGAAAAACTTGGGGTTTATTAACAAACCTTCTTGCTAACTCCTTATACCAATCCTTAAGCCAAAGTGCTTGGCCAATAGCCCACCGCCTACGTTGGACAAACCATTTTTTCCAGTTTCCATGAACAACGTTATCCACTTCAACATCATGTGAATACGAAAATTTGCCTTCTTTTAAGAACGCGCGAGTAGCTATGTCTATGTCTTCAGCCACTACTTTCCTAAAACCGTTAACCTTATCAAACATCTCTCTTTTTATTGCGAATGCAGCTCCGTTAACTGCAGGGCATTTATGCATAAATCTTGAGGCTATCCAAGAACTAATGTTAAAGGTAAGATATTCATAATATGCCATTTTGGAGAGAAATGATTTATCTTTGATAACTCTTTTTTTAATGTCTAAAACATCGGTATGTTCCATTTTCATAACAATTTTTCGAAGGTAATCAGGGTTGTCTGGTATTCCCACGTCTGAATCTAGAAAAAGTAAAACTCCGCCTGAAGACATTTTAACAGTGTTGTTTAAAGCGTTTGTTTTTCCTGTGCGTTCACGGTTTATTATAAACTTAACGCCTTCTGCTTTGAGATGTTCAAGTTTATTGCAGAATTCATCGGTTGGTGCATCTACAGTCACAAATATTTCTTTGGATACATTTTGTGAACATAATACCTTCAGCATACTCTCTACTTGATCTGATTGTTTGTAGACGGGGATAAATATGCTAATGTCCACTCGCTGGTCCTCAATACTCTTTCTAATGTAACTTGGTTTATTGTCAAAATACTTTTTAAATTATTCTCTGCTTCAAGGACCAAACCGGAACTTTTAACAAACAAAGAGGGGTTCGCGTTTTACTGAGTATCCCTGAAACAGTTTTGTAACGCATCTTTTGTGATTGGGCCAATTCTGCAGAGTATCTCTTTTTCATGTCCATCATTTTCAAAATCTTCTTCAGTAAATAAAATGTGAGTTTTACATTCTGTCTTTAAAAGTCGTGCTATTTCAAAAAAATTCTTTTTTGAAACTTTATTTGACGGATTAATCGTACCCTCAAAGTATTTAGCGCCTGTCATTTTTATTTGTTTTAAAAGTAAAGTTTTCTGTAGACCTTTTCCTCGATAATCTTTTTGTACCACTATTTCCCAGTTAAAAAATGTGTCAGGTCTATTAGGCGGTAGATACCCTGAGGAAAAAGCTATTATTTTATCACCATCTAAAGCAACAATACACGTATCTGAGAAATCCTTAGCCAATAGAAAGTAAGTGTAGCGGGAGTTTAATCCCACATAAGGCCTGTTATCAATTAGTAATTTATAGATTTCTTTTACATCTTCAACGGTTATCTTTCTAATTGTAAATTCGGTGTTAATTACGGCTTTTGGCATAAGAATTCGCTCTATGAATTCTGTCCATTTCTCCGTTTAATTCTGATATTTCCTTCTGGTACAAGTGAAATAGTATTATCAGCATCTGTCAACAATTTTTCAACACCTATCCACTTTTTTTCGTCCTTTTCAAGCTTCAATACCAGTGGGCACTTCTCACAGTTTCTATCGCAAGAAACCGATTTATAATTGGCAGGTTCATTGTAAGTAGTTATTACTCCCTCATAATTTCTTAGAACAACTCTGTTGTTTGACCATGAGATAATATAATTTGGCATAACTGGAATTTTTCCTCCACCACCAGGAGCATCAACAACAAAAGTTGGGATCGCAAGACCGCTTGTGTGTCCTCTAAGACTCTCCATGATTTCAATACCTTTTCCTATAGGCGTTCTAAAGTGGTCAAGACCTTCTGATAAATCACATTGAAAAAGATAATATGGGCGGACTCTGTTTTTAACGAGTTTTTGGCAGAGTTTTTTCATAATTTGAGGGCAGTCATTAACACCGGCTAAAAGCACAGATTGATTACCTAAGGGTATACCCGCATCGGCTAATTTTCTTAAGGCTTCTTTAGCAGAGGGTGTAATTTCTCGAGGATGATTAAAGTGGGTATTTAGCCATATTGGATGATGTTTTTTTAACATTTGAACTAGTTCATCTGTTATTCTATAAGGTAATACTACTGGTGTTCTAGTTCCTATCCTTATGATTTCCACATGTGGAATTTTTCTTAACTCTGTTAGAATCCAATCAAGAAATTCATCGGGCAACATAAATGCGTCACCGCCTGAAAGTAGAACATCTCGAACTTGACGGTGTTCTCTAATGTATTTTATACCTTCACGGATTTGTTTTTTCGAAGGTATATGTTCGGGGTCACCAACTTTTCTTTTTCTTGTGCAATGCCTACAGTACATTGAACAACGATTACTAACCAAAAAAAGTACTCTGTCTGGTATCTATGTGTGATTCCCTCTGTTGGGCTATCTTCATCTTCATGCAACGGATCTTTCATGTCGTATTTCGAAATAATAAGTTCGTCTGGGTTAGGAAATGCCTGCCTAAAAACGGGGTCATTTTGATAATTTGACTTTTCAATTAAAGAAGCATAATATGGTGTGATATTAAGTGGAAATTTTTTAATAACTTCTTCCAGCTTCTTTTTTTCTTCATCTGAAAACTTTATGCCTGTAAATCTTTCAAATGTATTGATTGTTTTTATCGAGTTTTCTAATTGCCACTTATAATCTTTCCATTCGTTAACAGTTACGGTGTTAACAAAATTTTTAGAAACATATGACTGATAACTAGTAAAGTTATCTTTTTTTTGAAGAACCAGTTTTCTATCCTCCTAATTAATTTTTTAAAGTCGTGTTTTTAATATTTGAATTATCTTTTTCTTTAAGGTAAGTCTTTACTATTAATAAATCTGTCCCGATTTGTTTTTTTAGGCTGTTTATAGGTAAATTATTATCTGGCAAATATTACTTTATTGCCAATATGACTAACTTTAAGGCGCTTAGTTTGTTTTCAGGTGGTTTGGATAGCATTCTCGCCACTGAATTAATACGCCGACAAGGCATAGATGTTATCGCTTTTTACATTAAAACACCTTTTACCTCGCCTAATTCAATTCCAAGTGAAGCTGAGCAAGCAGCTAAAAAATTGAATGTGCCAATAAAAGTCCTCAACGTAGATAAAGATTATCTGCAAATGCTTCGTAGACCTAAGCATGGTTATGGAAAGAACCTCAACCCTTGTGTAGACTGTAAAATTTTTATCTTAAAAAAAGCCAAGCAATATGGCAAAGAAATAGGCGCCAATTTTCTATTCACTGGTGAAGTTTTAGGCGAACGCCCAATGTCTCAGCATGGGGCAGCTTTACGGGTTATAGAGGAAGAAGCTGGTTTGAAAGGTAGACTTTTGAGGCCTTTGTCAGCGAAGTTGTTGCCAGAGACTATTATAGAAAAAAAAGGTTTAGTGGACCGCAGCAAACTTTTAAGTATTAAAGGCCGATCGCGAAAACCACAATTTGAGCTCGCCAAAGAATATGGAATAAATTTTTATCCCTCACCTGCAGGCGGTTGTCTCCTGACATGCGAAGAATACAGCAAGAAACTCCGAGACTTGTTTGCTCATAAAAAACGCGTGACGATTGCAGATTTAGCGTTACTTAGAGTTGGAAGACACTTTAGGTTTGCAGAAAACAAAATTATTGTTGGACGAAACGAAGCTGAAAACAAATTATTGCAAGCTAATAAATCGAAAAATGACTATTTTTTTGAATTGCCAGATGTTGTTGGGCCAATCAGTTTACTACAAGGCCCAAAGATTACAAGTGCTATTAAAACTGCGGCTAAACTGACCGCCTTTTACTCTGACTCTAAGAATAATACTGCAACGGTAAAGTATGGTAGAAACATTTTAAATAAAATCCTGAACGTTACTCTTCCTCATCGCGATGAAGTAGATAAACTTAGAGTTGGCAACGATAAACAAACCTAATCTTGTTCCTAAAACCTGTAAATAAGCTTATCAGTTGTAGGATATTCTCTTTTTGCCGCTTTAAAATGAGTATTTCCTGAACTTTTTTCGTTGATTTACAAGTTTGCCGGTTTATTTAGAACGTAGTTTAACAATAATCTGAACGATGTTCTTCAAAATTAAACATTCAAATCTGGTTAACTGTATTATCACTTAAACTTGTACTGTATTTGCAGAGTAGATGTATCCTATAGTTTTTAAAAACTCGGTGAAAAACACTTATTATTCTAGCTGAGAGCAGAAATTCGTTATCCTGTATTTTTAGGGAAAAGTAGAAAGCCATCTATTTCCTCTAAAGTTATTGATGTAGTAATGGCTGAGATATTTTACGTGCACTTAGAATTCAGAACTAAAAATACTGAATGGTCAATCAACTTGCCTTTTTTATGTACCAAATGTGGTGTATGCTGTACTCTGGATGATTTTTTAATGGGTGGCGAAATTAAAGTACTCCCCGAAGAACGTCCAGATATTCACAAAAAACTAAAAGTGCTATATGACACACTGGCTGAGTTAATAGAGAAAGGTGTAGACATATACGATAAATACACAACCAGTACCCCCTGCCCATTTCTAAACAATAAACTCTGTTCTATATACCCTATTCGACCCGAGGGATGTCGACAATTTCCTAATACTGCTTTTGGTATGCAAAGTCGAGACTGTGAAGCCCTTGATAGATTTAAAAAACAATGTATAGCCCTCAAGAGGGGCAGAAATACAACTATAACTTTCCACTTCACTGACCCAAAGTTCGATTCATCTACAGCTTCTAAAACTGTAAAACCGGCTGTGTATACAGATAAACAATATCAAATTTGTATCGTAAAACTACATAACGCAGGTATAACCGCTGATGAATTAGTTCTTTTTAACTCTCTTAATGGCAAAAGCTAATACCCATTAAGCTATCTTTTTCTGTTAACCGAAATCTTTACACATCCCCTTTAAATACCCAACACTTCAATTGATTGTTAATGCATAACTTCTTTAAAACAAAAATGCATAGTAACAGTGAGGAATCAAGTTATGTCGATTAGCAAAACACCTGAACCAAACACAATATTTTTTGTATGGTTCAACCATTACTCTGGAGTATTAATTAAAACTCCGAGTAAGACTATCGCGATAGACCCAGTGGATATAAAATCTAAAAGTTTTCAGACTTTAGATGCCATACTGATTACTCATGAACACTATGACCATCTTGATCCGCCCTTGGTTACAGCCATTCAGAAAGCAACAGGCTGCGTTGTTATCGCCGATCCAGCATCAACTAGAAAATTGGTGCATGTTATTCCAAATGATAAACTCCAGGAGATAACACCGGGTGCAGAGACCAAAATCGGTGAAGTTACAATCAAAGCTGAAAAATGTAACCATAGAGCCCAAACTCCTGTAACTTATATAATAACAAGTGAAGATAAGGTCAAACTCTATCACACCGCCGACAGTTTGCCCTTCCCCGAATTGGCTTTAATGGCGCAGAAAGAACAATTCGACGTAGTTTTCTGTAGCGTAGGTATTGCCCCTGGAGCCAGTCCAGAGACAGGTTTTGAAATCGCTCGTTTAACTAGACCCCCTCTTGCAGTACCATACCATACCGCAACTGTAGAAAGCCAAAACCAATTTGCTTCTTTGCTTAAAAAAGAATTACCTCAAACGGCCTGTTTGATTCCGCAGCAAAATAAAATCTATCAAATTACTAAACAGACGTGATA
>JAAZBP010000115.1 GCA_012513715.1 Thermoproteota archaeon
GTCATAGTACACGGTTTACTAATTCCTGAAGAAGGACACACCTTAGGCATACTACATTTTTCAACACACTGATACCCGCGATTAAAACTTGCAACAAGTTTCCCTTTTTCAGCCTTTAAAACAGTAACTGGAGGTAGCCTAGTTAAAATTGTGGTAATAGCTTCTGGCCAAGGCATAAGGTTATACTTGAGAGTAACTAAATCAGCGGCTACATGAACTGGAGCGGTTGGAAAAATATACTCAGGCTTTAAAGTCTGTATTAACTCCAAAACAGATAAAAGATCACCCTCAACAAAGGCTTCTCCATCAAGACCAGCATTAGGTGTGGAGCTTAACTGAAAACGTTTCACAGCAAGACAATTTGGGTTTTTATCAACAACAATAAAATTGCTTCCATGTTTTTTTAAAAATTCAATAGCGTAAACACCGTATTTTCCACCCCCAATTATTAAACTCGTTTCTGTTCACCACTCACTAGTTACAATTAAATTAAAAGCTAAATCATTAATAAAAATAAGTTAGCACGATAATTGAAATGATTACTGAAAACGTTAACATTTCAATTTTTGAGGTTTTTTATTGTAACACCGTTTTATCCGCTAACGTCTAAGCCTACCAATTTATCGGTTTCAGGTTGAAGAACATAACCAGCACCATCGATAACTGCATTGTCTCTTTGCACGAGGATTATGCCACTAATGTTATCGGTGAAAGAGCAGACGTTTCCATTACGTTGGATGTTGTTGGTTCCAGTAACTGATCCGTCAGCGTTAATTATTATGCTAAAAGATTGAGCTTTTGCGGGCTCAATGTTTATTGTGTATATTGAGAGCATAATTAACCCGAAGAGGCAAGCCGTTAAGATTGCTTTTTTACCCATAACTCATCCGACAGGTTGTTTTTATGTTAAAGCCGGTTTGGGGTTTAGTTGAGCGTATGCTTGGTGATGCACAAGATACACTTCGCCATTGCCCGCCCAGATTCCGACCAAAAGCTCTGTAACACTGCCCGGCCATGTTCCGTTAAGAGGTAGCGTAACGCTCCAAGCAGGATACAAAACATTGCCTTCTTTAACACTCGGCCCCAAGTTTGTAGTGATCTTATTTTCTGTTACGTTAAAGCCCGTTACAACCCAATCATCTGACATTCGGTAGGAGTAGTTCTTTATAGCTTCCAAAGCAATCATTGTTGCCTGCTCTTTAGAGATATTTACCGTTGTATCACCAATAGTATAGCGTGGACGGTGGTCGATAAAACCAGAGAATACGCCATCTCTGAAGGTCATGTCTATCAGTAGGTATTCACATCCGTTTATGATGTTTACCCAACGAAGGTTTATCGAGTTACCAAACGCTGTACCAGTCAAGTCTTTATGGGTAACAGTGAGCTTAAGGTCCCCTGAGAGTATAGTTTGATTCTGGTGTGGATCCACGTTTGCTAACAGGGAAATCATTTCTGTTGAGTCTAATTTAGAGTAAACTTGATATTTTTCAAGGTAACTTTTAGCTGCTTCAGTTACGTTGACATAAACTTGGTCAGTTATGATTGAACCCTTATCGGCGCCTAGTTGACATTGATAAAGTGTTTCTTCATAGAAGGTACAAATAAAGGTCAGCGAAGAATCCTTTGCCGTCAAGGAATATGTTTCTATCAATAACTCCGAACCTATAATTTTTAATCCATCATTGTTACTAAAGTTTGAGGAAAATGGTGGATTAAACGTTATTTTGTACTGTGAACTGTCTATGGGCAATACGTTTTCTATGAAAGCTAATGCTTTGTTCTGCTCATTTGACGCGGTTGATGGATCTGACAGCATGCCGGATGAAACTATTAGAGTGCCAAGTAAGATTCCAAGAACAACTAATGCTAAAAGCAAAGTATGAGCTTTTCTCGTTCTATTTACCTCCTGGATTGAACCGGTTAAATTTATAATAAAAGGGTTTTCGTCAAGAAACCTTGACTAAAATTTTAGAGAATAAAACAAATTTACTGGGTTCATAGAGAAGTAGGAATTTGAGTATGTGCCGATTGTTCCACGCCTGATTTTATCTCAACTTAAAACTGTTGCCTCTCAAACAACGCCACTGCAACCGCAAGCAGGACTCCTGCTAAAGCGCCAGCCAAAACTATTGTGAAAACAGTTGCTTGAGGCAGGTTCAACATGGTTGGAACCAGCGGAATAACGGAAACTTGGTTGCCTCCGTAAATCACCAGAATTGCCCCAACAAGAACCGTGGGTGAAAAAACACCAATTAGTACCCCAGCAGAGCATGAAACAGCAATCATGGACAAACTAGTCGCCAAAGATGTTCCTGCATCAGCCAAAGCAGCCATAGACATAGAACCAATCGTCACATAATCAACCATTATTCCCGTCACTACTGCTATGAAGCTAGCGATGGCAACACACAGGTAAACTGCCAAAAACTTTGCCAATATGATTTCTCGACGCTTTAGAGGCCTAATCAAGAATAAGTCGTAAACACGCCGGTTCTTCTCGTTAATTATAAATACCGCAAGCATGACCGCTGCTAACGTTCCAGCAAGACTTGACACAACAACGGTGGAAACAAGAGTAAAGGGAATATCCTGCCCTGACGTTTCAACTGAAATAAAACGGAATAGAACAGCGATTAAGGGCATCCCAATCCAGAGGAAAATCATAACTTTAGATTTGTAGAAGCCACGTAACTCATCAGCAAAAAGAAGGCCTAACTGCACTATTTTTCTTCCTCCTGCACGTAATTGAGATAGATCTGGTCTAGGGAAGGCTCCAATACATTGATGCCTCGAATAGGAATTTTAAGCTTAACAATGTATTCAGCGATGTCAAATACTGCTTGAGCCTCATCCGCGTTTGCCTCAAGATTAACTAGGACTTTGCTTGGCGAAAGCTGGTCTACGCCTATAACGTTTTTGATTTTAGATAGCCCATTCAATTTTTCAGTCTTGGACACTAGAAGCACCTCAACAGTTTTCTTAGTTTTGAAACGGGCTTTCAAATCGTCAAGGGTACCTATCTTTTTTATTCTTCCACGGTTGATGATGCCTATTCGGTCAGCAACATCCTGAACATCACTTAGAATGTGTGATGAGAAAATAATTGTTGTTCCTTTCTGCCTCAGTTTACGAATTATCTCCTTGAATTGGTAGCGACTATATGGGTCAAGCCCACCAAGTGGCTCATCTAAAACCAAAAGCTTAGGTTCATGCAGAAGCGCCTGAGCCAACCCGACCTTCTGGTTCATGCCGCCTGAGAGCTGAGTTATTTTTTTATGCCTAACCTCCAATAAACCTAACAGTTCCAGAACCTGCGGGATTTTTTCTTCAACTTGGGTATCGATTAAACCTGAAAGTTTCCCGAAAGTTCTTAATGCTTGGTTGATGGTACGCCACTCTTGGAAGGCAACATTTTGGGGCAGGTAACCAAGCAGTTTATGTGCTTCTTCTTTTCTTTGGGGCAACTGGTAGCCGCCGATTGATACTTCACCTTGAAAGTTGCTGATTAATCCTACCAAAATTTTTATGGTGGTAGTTTTGCCTGCGCCGTTGGGTCCGATATAACCGAAAATTTCTCCTTCTCTGATATCTAAGGAGATGTCGCTCAATGCTTGAAAGTTGCCGAACCGTTTTGTCAGGTTTTTTAATGACACGAATTTGTCAGGGTTAGGATGGTTAAATTCCATGCACTTGTCTCGCCCAAACAATTATTTGGAAAGTTATTTTTATCTTTTCTATTTCAATAGCTTTTAAGATTTTGAAAAGTGTCTCTTACAAAATATGACACATCCTTTACAAAACCGTTGAAAACATTATTCAGTCTAAAGTGGACATAATGCCTTTTCTGGTTACTTGCTTGTTTACAGTGCCCTAAAGGATAGAATTAACGGAAGCTTTATTCTATAATAGATAGTCATTTAATTAAAACAGTCAACCATTTGGTTACTGGAAGAGGAACAAATTATGAAGATACTAATTACGGGCGCTTTTGGCAATGTAGGGAAATCAGTAATAGAAGAGGCATACAAAAGAAAACATGAAATAATTGTTTTTGAAGTTGAAAACAA
>JAAZBP010000116.1 GCA_012513715.1 Thermoproteota archaeon
ACTTTAGACTTATTTTATGTATTTTAGTAGCTGTGAATGTTTATACATATAGATAAGCTACCAAAATATCAAGGTTCAGCTAATGAATAGTCGTTTCAATAATCCGCTTAAACAAATCAGGGTTACTCCTCTGGCTTCAGAAAGTTTCGGTGTCCGCTCAATGTGTACCCTAGTTGAAACCCCAAATATCTCTTTACTGTTGGATGCTGGAATTTCACTGTGTCCATACCGTTTCAATCTCCCACCGCATCCCATAGAATTTCAAACCATAAACAGACTTCGCAGAGATATTGCAGACGCAGCTGAAAAAGCTGATGTAGTAACAATCAGCCATTACCACTTTGATCACCACACACCATCTTACACCGATTGGATAGTCAACTGGACCGACGGTGGCGAATCGGCACGCGAAATTTATCAGAACAAAACAGTCCTAGTTAAGAATCCAAAAGAAAACATAAATGTCAGTCAACGTGAACGTGCCAAGCTCTTCTTACGAACAGGGGGAAAACATGCTAAAAAAGTGGAGACTGCAGATAGTAAGGCCTTCTTTTTCGGAGAGACTATAGTAAAGTTTTCTTGTGCTGTTCCTCATGGAGCAGAAAACTCCAAGCAAGGATGGGTCATAATGACTACTATAAAATTTAGTGATGAAAGGTTCATGTTTGCTCCTGACATTCAAGGCCCAATGGCAGCTAATACCTTGAAGTTAATTTTAGAAGTTAAACCTGACATGCTAATGCTTGGGGGTCCACCATTATACCTTGCTGGTTCACGTGTAGATGAAACTCAAATAAATTTCGCCCTGAAAAATTTAGAGCATATAGTTGAGGCAGTGCCTAACGTAATTCTTGAGCATCACACCCTGAGAGATGAATTATGGCGAGAAAAATGTTTAGCTGTTTTACAGAAAGCCAACAAAGCAGGGCACAACCTATCTTCTGCAGCAGAATATTTGGGAAAAGACGTTAATCTTTTAGAGGCAAAACGTAAACAACTCTACAATGACTATCCACCATCAGAGAAATTTGAAAGATGGATAAAAACACTCAATAACAAAAACATCTCTAAACCTCCAATTGAGACTTGATTCATTATAAAAAGAAAAAAATGCTATATGTAACTAAATTCTTATCAATTGGAGTCAAAAAGGAAACAATAAATGGCTTGTTGACTATTTGTTATATTTGGCGATAAGATGCACAAATCAGTGATGATGCTGTTAGTGCTTGAATTGGTTATTTTAATTTGTTTGCCTCTTTTATCGGGTTGTGCGGGAAATGCAATTTTACACCAAATTCCACAAGTTGCTACTCCAGCAGGTGTGGATATTGTTTTTGATATTCAGTCCCCTAAGGAGAACGCAACCTACTCAAATGGCACAATTGAAGCTATCTTTAATGTGACAATACTTGGACCAGAATTAATTAATGGATATACCCTCAGCAAAATGCTTGGGTTCAGTTATTATCAAGGTGACTGGATGCAAAATAATGAATGGTGCCCAGTTTATGTACTCGAAAGCGAATTTCATGCATGCAACTTTAGAATTTCTGATATTCCCTACGGTCAACATACCATAAACTTCACAGTAACTGGAAACGGAAACTTTGTCATAGCAAACCACTCTCTAGTAGGTTTTTCATTGGGAAAAACTGTTTCTGTGGATTGTTTTGTTTATTCAAATCCTGTTGTTGAGTTTTTGTCACCTCAAAATGTAAACTGTACTTCTTCATCTTTTCCTCTAAACTTTACAGTTGATCATGCAGTAACAGAAATGACCTGCGTACTGGATGGCCAAAAACCCATATCAATTAGTGGAAACGAAACTTTAACCGATTTGCCTAACGGCGCCCACAACGTTACTGTCTACGCAACTGACCAACACGGTTATACTGGCGTATCAGAAACTCTCTCCTTTAACGTTAATGCACCAATATCCTTTTCCACAATATCTGCCGCTGCACTCTTAATTGCAATTGTGATTGTAGGTTCTGGATTGCTAATTTTTGCCAAAAAAAGGAACGTAGAAAAGCAGAAGCATAATCTTGGCACCTTCTCTGATTAGCGGTTCTTTAGTATCTTTAAATTGTTTAATTCCTTTATCACGTTTACTCTATATACTTTATTTGTTTTCGTTTTTTGTGTGTTCAAGAAGCGTCTCTTGTTTTACCTTGATGATGCAGTGTTTTGCTGTTTTCTTTGTTTTACCGTAATCACTCATTAAAACTCTGTATGTGTACTCTGCTGTTAGGTCTTCTGTAGTGTACTCAGAGTTTTTAGTGTAGCTGTCTGATTGATGCGCTTCTGTTGGGACATATCTGTCTTTATACTTTAGTCTTTTTGTTGGCTCGTTTTCTTGTTTGTACACCCAGACTGCCTCATGAGAAATTCCCTTTTCTATCTGGTTTTTTGGTAGCAGAAATCCGTTGTCGTAGAGGATTTTTGCTACAGGGGGCAGATTTTTGTGGAGTTCAAACATTGAGGCTATTATGTCGAAATCTGTTTTATTCAGTTTGTTTTCTTCTTTTAGTTGCAGCAGCTTTTGTGTGCATTCGTAGTCTGGGTCTGAATCTTCAAACTCAAGTATTTTAAACCTTCCAAGTTTAATTATCTTCATTTGTCCACCTAAAATCTGATTTCACATAATAAGATACTATATAATTTAAGTGTAAATGTTTGGTTTGCTAATTTGTTCCTATAAATGAAAAAATAGGTAGTTGGTTGATAGCTACTTTTTTAGTAGGTCGCGTATCTCTCGAAGAGTACTCAGCACCTCATCGTTGAGGTTCCCTTCTTTGACTGGAATCGGATGTGTGACTTCGGTGCCTGTAGTATATGGTTCTCTGTATCTTCGTAGCTCTTTTAGGATAAAGTCGCGGACTTCTTCATAGAACACGATGCCCTTCAAGACGGTCTCGGGACCTTTTTGGTTAGGTCCTGAGTATCCTGCGGTTTCTATGTGTACTGACCCTATTTTGAAAAGTCTGTCGAATGGACCCGCTTTACTTGAAATATTTGTTATACATCTGAAAGGCACATGCCGACGAGTAACTGTAATTATCCCCTCTTTTGAGTAGATTTCAGGCATAGTGTCTCCGCTCTCGGCTTTCACTGAATACTCTATACTGTTGAAGTACATCGGTGTCAGAATTATTACTGGGATGAACCAGATCAGATTTACTATAAGTGACCACAGATTAACAACTACCACGTATTCTTGGATGATTTGATTAGCACTTGGATTAGCCGGGTCAGAAGCAGCCATGTAGGCGACTGCTATAAACGACAAGAATACAAACAGCAAAATTATGGTGAAAGTAAGGATGTTCTGGAATTGCATCTTTTTTAGGTACGCTTTTGCTGGTTTGAAAATTTTTCCACTCGTAATCTGCTGAATAGGGGGACGGATGACTTTTTCTGTTTCATTCTTTCCCATTTTTGTCACCTCCCTTTCGTTTGTAACGTGGCGTTTCTTTTGCAGCGAGTTTATTGAAGATCGTGATTGCTCGGCTGGTTGTGCAGAGTTTTTTTTCTTCATCTCTTAGCGGAAGGTTGTATTCTTGGGTAATGGTGTCAAGTGTTTCTATGCATTCTTTTTCTTTTGGGCAGTTTGGGCAGAGTTTTCCACCATATGAGTCATGTTTATACCAGACGATTACCCCGAGTTTTTCGGTGTAGACTATGTATACTTGACAGCTTGTTTGGTAGTCAAAACCTATTAGAAGTCCCTTGTAGTCTAGGAGGGTTTCTATGTCGAGGCGGTGGCTGTTTGCGTGTTCTTTGAGGGTTTTAGCGATTTTTTCTCTGGCGCGGTTTAGGACGCGGGATACATATGCTGGGTTCCATTTTTCAGTTTTGTGTTCTTCGGCGATGTTGCTGGTGTTTTTGCCTTTTTGAAATTGTTGCCAGACGATTGTTTCGTCTTTTGAGAAAGCAACCATGTGGAACACCATTTATCTTTACCAAAATATAGTAAACTTTTACTATAAAAGAGTTGAGGTGAACTGGCGACCCCGAAATGAACAACACTAAAACCAAACCTTCCAAAAACGACAAAAACCAAGCTGAAACCCATTAAAACACACACATAATAGCGAAAAATAAGTTGAAGTGCGATTAACAGGGGCTACCGGGTTTTGGATTTAACACAGAGAAGGTGTGGATTTTGTTTTTTTAGCCCGATTAGGCAAACGCTGCGTCTACAAAGTCCTTTTAAACAGGAAGGATACTTCATCATTTAATGTAGGTGTCTTTTTGCTATGAAAGTCGGGGTCTGCGGTATAGCATGCGAGAAGTGCCCAAAAATGCAGAACAATACATGTCCAAATGGTAGCTTAGGTTGCATCGCTAGAGAAAACAAGTTCTGCCAAATCTGTAACTGTGCCTTCAATAGAAACGTTAACCTGTGTTTTGAATGCAGCGAATTTCCCTGTGAAACCACAAAACAAGGACCAATAAGCTATGGGTTCTGCCAATATCTTTCAGGTAAATAGTGAGGAACAATTTTAAGTCATTAAATTTATCGTGATTTGACTGTTTATGGGTTTAAATGAAGTTCTCATAGAAGCAAAGGCCTTAACCAAGAAATTCGATGACTTTGTTGCAGTTGACCAAATTGACTTCAAAGTTTACAAAGGTGAATGTGTAGGTTTTCTTGGACCTAACGGTGCAGGAAAAACAACTACTGTTAAGATGATGTATTGTTTTCTGCCTCCAACTTCAGGGGAACTAAAAATTAAAGGTTTTAGTGTTCTCACTAGTTCCCGTGAAGTTAAGGCAATTGTTGGAGTTGCACCTCAAGAGGATAATTTGGACCCAGATTTTTCAGTTATACAAAACTTGACCGTTCATGCACGCTATTTTGACATTCCAAAAGCTGAAGCCAAAAAAAGAGCTGATGAGCAACTAAAGTTTTTTCAGCTAGAAGAAAAAGCGTGTTCTCCAGTAACAGGTTTATCCACGGGTATGAAGCGAAGATTAATCTTTGCACGGGCCCTCATTAACAAACCTTTGATTCTGCTTTTGGATGAGCCCACAACCGGTTTGGATCCTCAGGCTAGACACTTAGTTTGGGATGAAGTAAGATACCTAAAAAAACAGCAAGTCACAATCATTTTAACTACCCACTACATGGATGAAGCACAAATTCTCTGTGACAGAATCCTAATAATAGATAAAGGAAAAATCATCGAGGAAGGTACACCCACAGAATTAATCAAAAAACACATAGGCCGAGAAGTTTTAGAACTGGACTATGACGAAAAATTAGTTCCACAGCTAAAAGAAACATTTTCCGGCTCCCGAATCGAAAAATTAGGCGACCGCCTGCAAATTTTCACTGATAAACCCCACGGAGTCTTTGATTCCTTTCTAGCAGAGTATAAGCCACAGAACGTGTCTATACGTAACGCTAACCTTGAAGATGTTTTCTTAAAACTCACTGGACGAGGTCTAAGAGAAATATGAGTCAACCAAACCTCCGCAAGTCACCAGCTAAATTTACAATTCCTAAACTTAGCTATAGGGTCTGGAGTGTTTGGCGTAGAAACCTAGATGTTTTTTTGAAAACTATAGCAGTCAATTTTTTGCCTTCACTACTGGAGCCTATCCTCTATTTGGTGGCTTTCGGGTTTGGTCTCGGCGGCTTCATTCAGGAAATTAATGGGCAACCTTACATCAATTTTCTTGCTCCAGCACTTGTGGCTATAGCAATCATGTACGGCTCCTTTTTTGAGTGTACATACTCCTCTTTTGTTCGTATGTACTTCCAAAAAACCTTTGATGCCATAGCAACTACACCAGTTAGCGTTGAAGAAGTTGTTGCTGGAGAACTACTCTGGGGCGCAACCCGCTCTACAATAAACGCCAGCATCGTTCTTGTTGTTGTAGTTTTATTTGGTTTAGTTACAAGTCCGCTGTTTTTGTTTTTACCAGTGTTTGCTTTCTTTGGAGGATTAATGTTTGCGTCAATGGCGATGTGTTTTACTTCAATAGCGCCACATGTGGACTTCTTTAACTATCCCTCTTTTCTGTTTCTGACACCGATGCTGTTTCTAAGCGGAACCTTCTTTCCCTTAACAGCAATGCCTCAAGCAGTACAAGCCATTGCAATTACAGTTTTGCCTCTAACTCATATTGTAAACATCACTCGAGGCGCAATCTCAGGTAGCGTAGAACCCATACTTGGATTGAACCCAGAAATACTGCTCCCAATTAGCATAATCTGGTTAATCGCAGTAACTGCCTTCTTCTTCGTATTAAGCATAAACTTGATGAAGAAGCGGTTAATCGCCTAAACTTCGATGTTGTTAGCTTCAGCACAAATCAAATAGAACGCAGCTAACCCCTTCCAATCACCCCATGCCTCAGCGACTTCTCGGGCTTCAGCTGCCTTAATTGCTTCGCCGCCACAGTAATATTTTGAAATCACTCTTCTAATCCCCAAATCTTCAGCAGGCAACGCTTCAAGACGCTGCATCCCACGAAGCATAGTGAGTTCTGCAGTCCAAACTCCGATGCCTTTGATTGCGTCTAATTCTCTGATTATCTCTTCTGACCTATCTTCATTTTTTAATTCTTCCAAATCAAGTTTTCCTTCAGTGACCAACTCTGCAACTCCATAGATGTATTCTGCTTTGCGTTGACTCAGACCGCAACCGCGGATGTCACTTATTGAGGCTTCTTTGATGTTTTGAGCTGTTGGAAAAACAAAATAAGTTTCGTTATCTAATTCGAGTTTATCACCAAAACGCTTGGTAACTCGCTCTTCGATGCCCCGAGCAACCTTGATGGATATTTGCTGCTCAATTATCGAGTCGACAAGCGCCTCAAAAACCGTAGGTGCAGTCGGATACTTATAACCATAAAGCTGCGTCACAATTTTTTTCATTACTTCATCGTTTTCTACTTGCTTATAGAAGCTGGTTAAATCAGAATTCAAATTGAAGATGTACTCGATTATTTTCTGCGCAGCATCTGTATTTTTAGGCGTTATGTTATTTGCTGAATGTAATTCCACATTTACTTTGGGTTTTTCAGCTGTCCCTTCAGATTTTACTTTTACCAAAATTAGTTCATTGTTGGCCTTTATCACTTGACTAAATTCGCCGTTTAGGTATCTGCGGACTTGTTCATCGCCGGTTGCAAACATCTGAGCTGACAAATCCAAACTAAACGGTCCGTTTGGTGTAAGCGTAACTGTTTTAGTGAAAACCATATAATACTTCTTCCTTTTTGCTTTTCATGGATTCAGTCTTTAATATATTAAAAATTTTCAGCTGATTTCTATGAAATTTTATGTTTCTGAAATCTCTGAGAATCACGTCTATTTTGGTAATTTAGTGAACTCAGACTTTTAAGATATCCTTGAAATCAAAGAAATATTAAT
>JAAZBP010000117.1 GCA_012513715.1 Thermoproteota archaeon
ATAACAAGGACCGAAAGAAACTGTTAAGCACAAGAAGAATAAGGGAATGGTTAGAAAGGCTTGAAGAAATCGGCTACATTGACATAAGAGAAGCTACTCACGAAAACGCCAAAGGTTTCATCGATAGAAGGTATAACAGTTATCGGCCACTGAAGGATGTAGGTGCGTCAGACCGACAGGAAACAAAAATCGATACTTTTACAAAAGAAAATGCGGCGAATACAGCGAAATCAAAAATAGACGTAAAATTAATGTCTATTCTTGAAAAGAGTTTTGAAAACTGGTTAAAAAATGCGGCGATAGAAAACGACACCCAGATAATAATTTTAAATATTGACGGAACAGCTCAAAAAATAACCTTAGAAGATATGACTAAAAAAATTCTCAATAGTATATTTACAGATAAGAAATTTACCGCCGCATTTTTAAAGACAGAATCTAATACTAAAACAGAAAATAAGGCTGAAAGTACAGCGATTCCCGAAATCGCTGTAAACGCCACGTTTTCGAGAACTCTGGAATATGAACAAATAAAACGGGAACCCGGAATCTTTTGTTCAAGTGAGGGTGACGGTGACGGCTGCAATTTTGAAGCTGAATTTATATTAAATGGAAATCTGTTTTGTAAAACACATTTCATGGAACAAGCGCGTTTTCTGCAAGATAATGGAACAGGTCTAAGATTAAAAGGGGAGGCTTCTTAATTGCAGGTTAATGCAGCCGTGCTTGTGTGTCCTGAATGTGGATCTAGCCGAGCCTTCAAAGATGGAACAAGAACAACGGCTGAAGGCTTAAGTTTGCAGCGTTACTTATGCCGTGAATGTGGCAAAAAGTATTCTGAGCCTAACCCTTATAAATTGTCACGGACAAATAACCTATGCCAATTAAGCGCACTCCTGCAGGAAACGGCGAAAAAATTGGATCCACAACATAAAACCGAAGTTGTGGCGATTAACCCAAAAACCCAGACACACCAAGCACAGATACCCGGCGAAATAGTAGATTTCATCTGGTACCTAAAGAAACAAGGAAAGTACAGCGAAGCAACCATTAAATCCCGAGTGAAACTTTTAACGTATCTCTACAAGAAACACGGCGTAGATTTACATGATCCTGAAGCAGTAAAAACAGTTTTGGCATCAAACGAGAAATGGAACAACGGTTATAAACAGAATTTTGTAACCGCCTATGACCGTTTTGCTGAAATGCTTAAAATCGAGTGGACCCCGCCCTTCTATGAACATAAGAAATCTCTGCCTTTTGTACCGTTAGAAAAAGAAGTTGATGCTTTAATAGCTGGTTGTGGCAAAAAAGTTGGAACTTGCCTCCTTGCACTTAAAGAAACAGGCTTCAGAATAGGGGAATTATGGAACTGCAAATGGACCGATTTAGACGAAGAAAACTTTACTTTAAAATGTATAGCTGAAAAACACGGCAACCCAAGACAAATAAAAATTTCAGCACGGCTAATGTCAAGGCTTCTTATGCTACCTAAAACTAACGATTACATTTTTGGCCATGGCAACCTTGCAGCTTTCCGATGGCGATATGATCAGCAGAAATCGAATTTAGCTTTAAAACTTCAGAACCCCAGATTAAAACAAGTAAAGTTTCATTCGCTTAGACATTTCAAAGCAACTAAAGAGTATGCTATGACAAGAAACATTCTGCACGTTAAACAGTTATTGGGACACCGTGACATAAACAGCACTTTAGTCTATACGCATTTAGTACCGTTTGATGATGAAGCAGAAAACTATCATCATGCAACAGCTAAAGACGATAAAGAAGCCGGGGAACTGATTGAACAAGCATGGCAGTATGTTTTGACTACTCCACAGGGCGTTATGATGTTTAGGAAGGCGAAAAAACGCAATGAGTAATCAAAAAGGCTGGTGTATTAGTAAAATAGGCTGGTGTGTTGGCCGTAACCCGCCTTCTGTTTTATGTGGCATTCGGCTAATCGGGCTACCCGCGCCTTCCGGTAGAGACTTCATCGGCGTCTGTTTGCCCTTTCCACTTGC
>JAAZBP010000246.1 GCA_012513715.1 Thermoproteota archaeon
CTGTGGACAAGAACGGGTACTCTTTCCTTTCATTGCCTTTGCTTATGGTTTGACTATGATTATAATGAAATTGCCTTCTGTTGTCAATGGGGGGCATCATGGCAGCAAAACCCGTAAAATGAAAAGTTAAAGTCTATTCAGTGCAGGGTTACACCCGACATTAGTCTGTCACAAAGTTGTCAGAGTAATGTCTGTCTCTTCAATCCCGATATGCCAAAGTGAAGTCTATGGTATATGATATTCATGCAGTGTCGGTAAAGGAGGATCTGCATGAAGAAGATACATCATTTAACATTGCAAGAACGTCAAGCCATCCAGACCGCAATCGAAGAGGGTAAGACCAAGGCTGAAATCGGCCGTTTGTTAGGAAAAGACCCATGCGGGATTAGCCGTGAGATAATCAAGCACCGGGAAGTCAAGGAACGCAATACATACAACAGGCCAATACTCTGTGCCAAACGCAAGGATTGCAAAATACGCAAATGCTTTAGATCATGCAAAGAATTTGAGGAGCCTGCATGTGTGAGGCGTGACAGACTGCCCGGCGTTTGCAATGGCTGTGAGAAACGCACAAAATGCCCCTTGGACAAGTATTTCTACCATGCAGCAAGGGCCGATTCCAGATACCGGGAAGAACTGGTTTCTTGCAGGGAAGGTATAAACATTGAGCAATCCGATCGAAATCTCATTGGAGAGACGATTTCACCGCTGCTCAAGCAGGGCCAGTCAGTCTATCAGATTCTATCAAACCACCCTGAACTACAAATCTCTGATCGCACCTTGTATCGTTACATAGAAACCGGAGTGTTTAGGAAATTCGGGGTGAACAATTTCTCCCTGAAAGAGCAGGTCAACCGCAAGCAGTTCCAGGAAAAGTACAAGAAACGCAAGGAACCCGCCAACTACAACGGACGCAAATACGCCGACTACCTCGAGTTCATCCAGCAGAATCCTGACATTACCGCTGTTGAAATGGATACCGTATACAATCAGCAGAGTGGCCCATACATTCAAACATTTATGTTCCCTGGGATGCAATTCATGGTTGGACGCCTCCACTTTGAAAAGACCAGCGAGAGCATGTCTTCTGCTTTGAATCACTATCAGGGTCAACTCGGAGATGCTCTGTTTTCTAAACTCTTCAAACTTCTGCTCACCGATCGCGGCAGCGAATTTGAAAAGGCCAATCTGTTCGAGATCGGTGTTGATGGGAAGCAACGGCTGAACATTTTTTACTGTGATGCCATGCAATCCGCGCAGAAACCGCATGTTGAAAACAACCATAACTTTGTTCGGGACGTAATCCCCAACGGGAAGCCGTTAGACAGGCTCACCCAGGACAGTGTTAATATCATGTTCTCTCATATAAATTCAACCCCAAGGAGAGCTCTCCATGGCAAGACTCCATACGAACTCTTCACTTTTTATTTCGGGAACTGCGTAGCGGAGAAGCTTGGTATCATTGAAATCCAGAAGGATGACGTTATACTAAAGCCATCACTGATATTCTGAAGCTAATACGAAACCTCCGTTCCCTGATTGACCCGAAGCCGTGCAGCGGCGAAGGGGAAAGAAGGGAACGGAGGTTTCGTAAGGAAAAGACGTTAGTCCGGCACTGCACCTACCAAAATGCAAATTAGGGCCGCCAGATTTTAGTCTGTCAAACGCACAGTAGAATCGGTCGGTTCTGCTTTGTTATGGTCGTTTTTAGCGTCTCGTGACAGATTCAAGTCTTCTTGGGCAGATTTTAACGTGTCTTTCACAAAAAAGACCCATAAATCTGCTACTTCTTTATAGACATTACTTTAGCAAAAAGACTTTACTTTGTCCACCAGACTTTAACTTTTCAATTCACCTAATATTCTAACATCTTACAATTTTCGATAATCTAGACTATTTTGAGATACCATAGAATAACTTAATAGGCGAA
>JAAZBP010000118.1 GCA_012513715.1 Thermoproteota archaeon
CCTCTCAAACAAAACATCATCAACATCATCCAAAGAGACTTTAATTGAGGCTCCAACTTTTTTAAAGTCTGGTTCTTGTCCCTCTAAAAAAACTAGCCTTTGATTAGTAAGCACAAGTAAACCATCTTTTTGAACATTAGCTGTTACTTTTTCTTTGTCATTTTGGCTGCCGGATGGTGTGTACTCTGGTCCGATGACTTCTCTTGTTCCCTGCCAAGAATCAATTATTTTTTCATCTTTATGCAGCTTCAATGAACTTAGCCAAGACATTTTGTTTCCCATAAAAAATTCGTTAAAAATCTATTTAAGAATTGCCTCATCTCAAACTTGTCAAGTCCTAATTCTAAAACGTTTTTTATTAAAATTTTATAGCAGACTTAGCAATATCTTTTGTTAACACTGTTTTTGTATTTTTAACAATCCACTGTTTGAGAGAAGAAGAAAAAACAAGCTTTTCTACAAAAAAACATTTGTCTTCTTTTTTATCATGTCACTATTTATGATTCATGAGTTTTAGCTTTATAATAGTAGAACGTCAACTACTGAAACAGCTTATTTTATTTTTTAGACTTGAAACCAATCTGTTTAACCAAAAAATCCATCTTTAATCCTGGTTTACACCATAGCAGAACCTATGTACCTAGTTAGGCTTATAAATCGAACCAAACAATACTCATTCAGGAGAAAAATGAGCATGGACATTTGGTCTCTTATAATTCAGATAGTAGTGGCTGCTATTGTTTTAGCTCCGGTTCTTTGGATTGTAGGAAAACTATTCGTTGGCAAAAATAAAGCAAAATTCACTGACGCGCTTTGGATAGGTGTGCTTGGTGTAGTCATAGGTGCAGTTGTCGGCTGGCTGCTTCCAGGATGGCTGGGTTTACTTGGAGGCTTGATTATGATTGTGGTTTGGCTTCTTCTGATTAAGCACTTCTTTGACTGCGGCTGGCTTAAAGCTATCGTCATCGCAATCGTCGCTTGGATAATCTATTTCATAATAAGCCTGATTATATCGGTAATACTGGTGTTAATTGGGCTATCAGCTTTACCATCAGTATGGTAGGCACCACTAAAAATCTCCTTTTTTTAATTTTAGCTTACTTAATCTTTTGTTTATCTCCAGTTTTATCTGGCATTTTTGTTATTTCAAAAACTATTAAATACCACATTATCCCATTGAAATCATGGTTATGTACATGACTGAAATAGCAAAAATTGAGGGTATAGGTCCAGCCTACAAAGAAAAACTTGTTGCTGCAGGCATAAAAACTGTTGAAAGTCTACTTGAAGCCGGGGCTGAAGCTAAAGGTCGACAGGAACTCGCTGAAAAAACTGGTATAACTGTAAAGTTGATTCTGGAATGGGTTAACCTGGCTGATTTGATGCGTATAAAAGGCATCGGCGAAGAATACTCTGATTTGCTTGAAGAAGCTGGTGTAGACACTGTTGTTGAGCTTTCCAACAGAAACGCTGAGAACTTGTACGCAAAAATCTGTGAAGTTAACACAGAAAAGAAGCTTGTCAGAGTGACTCCGAGTCTAAAACAGGTTCAAGACTGGGTCCATCAAGCCAAGAGTTTGCCAAGAAAAGTAAATTACTAACTTAACCAACTTTCTTTTTTTTAAAAAAGTTTTTCTGTTAAATTTTGTTCACTAAACATACTAGCTCAATCTTATTTTGTAATGGCTTTTTGGTGTATTAGTTGCGTTTACACCTGTTACGTATTACTCCCAGATTATTAGCTGATACCTTGTTTGTGTAGTAAAACTTTTCTAATTGAAACTAAACGCTATTTTTTGTCACTCTGAGTATTTTGAATGTTTTTGCATGAGTAAAAATCAACTTTAAAAAATGAATCATCGAACTAGCCAATATAAATACATGTACGCAAATGCACTAAACTGTAAAGGCTTAATAATTGAATAATCACCTAAATTTAATTGGAGACAAAACATGTCTTTTCTAA
>JAAZBP010000009.1 GCA_012513715.1 Thermoproteota archaeon
AACAAGAAGCGGTCTCCGATGGTTTTGTCGTTGCTTCCCAAGTCGATAGAACGTCTTGCATGCGAACCAGCGCTGCCTCTTGGAGAGGCGTTTCCTGTGAGATGGTCTCAGGTTCCATGGGTATTGCCTCTGGTCAAACTCTATACCATTACTTATGTATGCAGCTAGGCAATTTAGATAGTGGCAGCAACTGGGTAGAGACTGTACTTTCTCACAACTTAGGCGAAGGTTACCTGTGGTGCACTTATGACAGCGATGAAGGCTACTGGATGCTTCATGGGACTAAAAACACTCCGATAACTTCTGCTGACACCTACACTATTATGCTGGATGGCATTCAGGATGCTTATGGTTGGACCTACGATATCTGGATTAACTATGATTGGGTAAGAACTGGGCACGTTTCAAGCTTGTATAACCAAGCTGGCTTCCAAAAGGAGGTTTATAGTAATTCCGGAGTATACACGAGCGATAGTTCTCATGCTGTATTCTACCGGAATTGGCTGCAAAACTCTCAAGGATGGGCTTATTGGACAAGCTCAGTTAATACTTGGTGGTCTACAGTCAGTCCTATACAAGAATCGCACTCTATGGGCGCTTTAAGTTATAGATGGGAAACATGGGTATAACTTGCTAAGTAAGACTTTACCCGTCATTACTCTTTTTTCGGTCAGTCTGTTTCGAAGGTTATTTTTCATCAGTTCGTTCCTTTTCAGGCGTACAATCTCCCTCTTTTCGATAAGAGCTAAATATTGTTGGCAAAATAAAGAAGCTATGGATCGAAAGTTGAAATTCATAGCGATTATATTCATTGCCACCGCTTTAGTTTTGGGTACAATAGTGGTAAGTTATCAGTTAATGTCTTTGCAAGGCGAAGAGTCAATAGATTTACCTATGCCAACCGGTAATTCTAACAATGACTCCGAGAATGCTCAGTCCCGACGTCTTTCAGTAAAGTTATTCCAAGATTCCCAAGAAAGCCTTCAGTTTAATACTACTCAAGGAAGTTCTATGAGGATAAGTGTCGCTTTTTCCTCACTTTCAAATAATCAATTCATAATACCGATCTATCTGTCCGTAGGGTCATTTGAAGGCCAACGCTTGTCTCAATTAATCATTTCTCCGCCAGCACCATACCCGACAGTCCATTCTAGCCATAACGAGTCTTCAGATACCCCTAAACTTTTCGAAGCCAATTTCACTATAAATCCGCTAACGTTGGAACCGAATGAAAATAAAAAAGTGGACTTAGCAATAACCGCACTTAAGGATGCACAAATCGGAGAGTACACAATGCTTTTAGAAATGGGTAGTTGGGAACAGACAGGTTTAGCTGCTGTTACCTTCAAAGTAATAGTAATGCCATCCGAATAATCTGTTTGTTCCTAACTATTATTCCTCTTTTAATAGAAAACAAATGGAATTCTTCTTTGATATAACCGTCTATTCATGATTTAAGCAATCGGATGTCCTAGGGTTTAGTACGCTTGTCCTAAAGCATAGAAAAATAACCGATTATGCAGATACTCCCAATTAATTAGGAGGTGACTTGCATGAATAAAAAGCAAATTCTGCCGTTAATTCTCGCATTCATGATGTTTGTTTCTTTTGCAGCCGCAGTTTCTACGGTTAAGGCAGCACCAGAAAATCATGTTTTTCCGGGTCTAAGTACTATTCACTCCGAACGCATAGGAGGCCCTGATTATACTGCAACCGTTATTCGTTATTGCACTGATAATCAAGGCATTGGTTCATATGCTGCCATTCAGCCAACTACCGTTGGAATGGAAAATCATGGGGAATATTGGTGCGCCCTCGTTGCCGTTAACGAAGATTCAGAATATATTGCCGAAGTTGCAGTCGATATAACCTGGCGGTCTCAAAGTCCTAATTGGCGAACACAAGTGTACTTCATCTACAGTGATCCAAGCATTTATCCACAGGCTCAACAAATCCCTTCCAGTACATATGATATGGGTTGGTCCAGCAGTCCTCAGCAGCCACAAGTAGCCGTTTATGTCCATAGCGGAACCCCCCAAGGAACTGTATGGGATTTCGTCGTGAACAGTTATACACGGGCCACTCATGACTACGGCACTGCCTGGACACAGCAATATGTTGGTTGCTCATTAGAATCTTATGATCAACCAACCGACGGTACAAGTGGTCAGACAATCGTTACTGACTATCAAATAAGCTTCAAGAATACAGCGGGGACTTGGACCGGCACTTCTTCTGCTATCCAAACAACCGATACACAATGGGATTATCTAGTTACTCAATCTGATAGCGGCTTAAGCCATTATTTCAAATCAGCGAATTAGGGGCAGCTTCCAATCAATAACTTCCTCTCTTTTATTAATAGATCAAAAGTTTATGGGGTTTCTTGTTATTTGTTGTTGCAGTAGGCCTCTTTTTTCAACAACTACCAGCAGGTTGTGTATGGCGTTGTGTTTTGGTATTGGTTCGCGTTGGGGGATGCAGGCGCTGGTTGCAGAGCAAGCCGCAAGTAGTTTAAAGAATTTTTTTTGATCTACTGCTAAGAGGTCCTTGCAGTTATTATTTTAATTGAAATATACCTAAGCCGCCCACGATTTTTAAATGTACTAAAGTGTAGTATTAATAGACAGATATCGGAAGTATAGTGAGTGGTAAAACTTGAATAAGATAAGAAGCATATCGATCGCAGGGGGTTTAATTGGCATTGTTATTCTATCTATGCTTCTGTTAGCATTTGAAACTGGAGTGTTTAACGCTTGGCAAATAAGAAATTCCCCATTTTATGTTGGAGTAGAAATCGGGTGGGAAGCTACTGTCGATGATGCAAAAGCGTTAATTGATCACGTCAAAGGGTTTACTAATCTTCTAGTTATCGGTTCCTCAAGTCTAAGATCGGATAAACTATCGCTTGATCGAGTCTGTGACTATGCTTACAATGCGGGTCTGAATATTATTGTTTGTTGGGAAAGTGCATTGAATTCTCCAAATTTTGGAACGATGGATAATTCCTATAGACCATATGAATGGGTAACAAGTGCTAAACAAAAGTATGGAAGCCACTTCTTAGGTGCTTATTATTGTGATGAACCGGGTGGAAAGGTATTAGACTCAGAGAACCCGCTAATACTTCCAAGTTATAGTGATGTCGCCAACAATTTTATCGAAAATTCGCAAGCCAAAGATTTCCCAACTATTCATCAGGTCAGTAGCTTGCTTTTTACGGCTGATTATGGGCTTTATTGGTTTGATTATAAAGCTGGATATGATGTGGTGCTAGCAGAGCTAGGCTGGAATAACAGTAGATCGCTTCAAATTTCGCAAGTAAGAGGAGCAGCCACAGTTCAAAATAAAGACTGGGGGGTTATAGTAACTTGGACTTACGATAGACCACCGTACCTTCAGTCAGGCAACCAATTATATGATGATTTAGTGCTCTCATACAATTCTGGTGCAGATTATGCAGTAGTATTTGACGCTTCGAAAAGGTACTCAAACTCTACCTTAACTGAGGAGCACTATGAAGCCCTAAATGACTTTTGGACCTATATACAGAATAATCCTCAAAATCATGGATGTCTTAATGCGGATAAAGCTATAGTTCTCCCACGAGATTACGGCTTCGGATTCCGAAATGTTGGTGATAAAGTATGGGGGTTGTCACAATCTGATAACTGGACATGCGTTATGTATAACGATGTTTCTCGTCTTATTGATCGATATAATTCAAGCATAGATATAGTGTACGGCGACCCTGAATGGAAGACAGTCATTGAGGAAAAATATGACAGAGTTTTCTGTTGGCCAAATGATTTCATGATAAGCAGCGACTTTCCAGTTATAAACCTAAACAATGGCTTAGGTTATAACACCATTCAAGAAGCAATATCCTCCTACGCTACCTATTCAGGAGATGAGATTCTAGTCAAGCCTGGAATATACAGAGAAAATATTGTAGTAACAAAACCGCTCGAATTAATCAGCCAAAACAAAGATACTACAATCATACATGGCGTCGGTAATTCAGCGTTAATGATAATCAGCGATAACGTAACTGTGACTGGTTTTACATTGGAAAACGGTGGCAATTTAACCTCTGAAGAGGGCGGAGGGTTAATTTTGGAAAACGCTAATAATTGCCTGATAAATTGGAACAATATTAAAACGAGTAATTATGGTGTGGTGTTACAAAACTCTGCTTTTAACATTTTCAAAAATAACCTTCTCATAGGAAATAAATTTAATTTTGGGGTTAACAGTAGCACTCCTCAGGGCTATATTAACGATATTGATTCTACGAATACTATCAACGGTAAGCCCGTTTACTATTGGGTCAATAAGGATCATCAACAGGTTCCGTTAGATGCGGGATATATTGCATTAGTAAACTGTACAAATATAACCGTTGAAAGCATGTGCATAACCAATAATTTTAATGGTCTGCTTCTCGCTTATTCACAGAACACAAAAGTAACCAATAATACTTTTAAAGAAAATTATGTCGGCATTGAAATAGACGGTTCCTTAAGTAGCATCCTTAAAACCAACTCTATACAAAATAATCTGTATAATCTATGGGTAAGCAACGGGTTCTACCATGATATTGATGGTTCAAATAGAGTTGATGACAAGCAAGTGATTTATTGGATAAATAAAGAGGGTAAAACTGTGCCATCTGACGCTGGATACGTAGCACTCATAAATTGCTCAGGCATTACTGCTCAAAGGCTAAAATTATCTAACAACGGTCAGGGTATACTGCTCTACAATACAAAGAACTGTACGATAACACAAAACAATATTTCTTCTGAGGCAAACGGTATTGAACTATATTTTTCTGAAAATATTATGTTGTCAGAAAATCGAGTGGAGGAAAATACAAAAAATGGCATAAAGATAGATTCAGCTGATCATAACACCTTTTTTAGAAATACCTTAATCTCCAACGCTGAGAGCGGATTTTATATTTATGGGGCATCATTTAACAATATTTATCTAAACAAGATAGCCTCTAATACCTGCGGTATTACTCTTCAGGGCAGTCAAGAGACTAATAGTACTCAAAATATTATAACTGAGAACTTGATAGCTAGTAACAACATTTTTCTAGTAATTAAATATGGAACGGCTTTGAAAAATACACTTTACCATAATAACTTCATCGATAACAACATTCAACTAATAGATGGTGGAATTAGTCCAATCACTTTCTGGTCTAGACCTAGCGATAATCCTGTGAATTATTGGGACAATGGTCAAGAAGGCAACTATTGGAGCGACTATACTGGAACAGACAAAAATGCAGATGGAATAGGCGACATCCCATGCTACGTTCGGAATAGCGACCAAGATAATTTCCCCCTTATGAAACCCCATTAATACTTCTGGAGAATGCTACTTGGGAACAAACAGGCGTGGGGTCCAAATAACCTTTAAGTAAACCGTAATAATTTGTTTTTTTATTCCTCTTTTGCCATTCGATAAAGCTTGTTTACTTTTTAAGTGAAAAATGGGTAGTTAGCTGTCCTAGCGTTTAGTACATTCGTCCTAAAGCGTAGAAATATGAGGTTTAGCTAAAACTACTCTTTACGGATGTGAAAAATTGAGTAAAAAAATAAACAAATTCCGGGGAGTAGATCAGTATTAAAAAATCATTCTTGATATCTATTAATGTCCTTTTAGTTTTCGCAATTGTATTTACGGCCTTTACGTCGTCTCTTGCATCATCTACAGGGATAGAAATCCAATCTTCATTAAAGGAAGCTGATAAGAATTATTATTATGCTTCGGTTTTCCAAAAATTAATTGATTCTTTTCCTACAGAACTAATTCAGGATCAAGGTGTAGATAGACAAGTCGTTGCGTATCCACAAGATTATGCAGGTGCCTATATTGACGACTCTAATACACTGCATATCGTGTTAACTAAAAGCGCAGCTATGACCACAGAAGCTAATTATCAAAAAATAATGGATAACGATGAAGATATAATTTTTGAAACCGCTGATTTTCCATTGTCTCGCTTATATGAAATTCAAAGAACTCTGGACATCGTCATGCAAGAATTCGGTATTGAAAGCATAGCTTTAAATGAAATCACAAACAAAATAGAAATCCATCTGCTTGACAGTACAAAAGAGAAAGACATTATTGAGTATCTTAAAACAAAACTATATGCCTTTAACGATAACAGTGTTATATTTAAGGATCCGGTCGGATTTGAAACAACTGCAGCAAATACGGCAAGCAATGCGTTGGGAGGTTCTAATACTGCATCTACCAGCGGCACGGCGGCAACTTTAGGATTCAATGCTTATAGGCACGCAACTGGCCAAACTGGAGTAGTCACAGCCGCTCATTACGCAACAACTGGCCTTACAATTAGAAATGCAATGGGAACAAATATTGGAAGCGCTTCTATAAGACAGTTTTCGGGTACTGTCGATGCAGCGTTTATTCCGTTTCCAGTCGGTATAACCTGGTCCTATAGATTTTTTGGAACCTATTTACCAAATGAAGATTTCTTTACTGGTTATTTTCCAAATGCTTACGATTTGACTGGAATGTATGTAATGAAACTTGGAAGGACCACAGGCAGTACTACTGGATATGTAACGTCAGCAAGTGCATCAGGTGTTTATGATGGAATTACCTTCACGGATCAAGCAAGAGTGTCAAATACCCAGCAAGATGGAGATAGCGGAGGGCCGGTCTTTTGGTCGTTTACGGGACCACTTATTCCGGGCCAAGTACGACCCAACATAATAGTTGGAATTGCAACTTTTGCAGACGGCAGCAATAACGGCTATGTATCAAAAGTGGAGAACATTAACAACGCCTTGGGAATCTCACCGTACCATTACAACCCATGATACTACAGACTCAAAAACCGCGCTTTGTAAAAGACGGAAAAAGATTAAATCCCCCTTTTCTATAAAATATGTACATCAATGCGGAGGAAAAATTAAATGAAAATGCTTAAAATCATCATTATTGTTTCAGTGGCTTGCTTAGCTCTTATCATTAGTACAATAGCCTTTTTTATTTTTTATCAAAACGCAATCTTAAACGAAAAAGATTTTCCACTCAATGTGGATTTAAATAGAATGGTCTTTAATGTAGGAGAAAAGATATCCTTTACAGCGATAATAACTAATAATGCCGGTAAAGACGTCAATATGTCTTCTAATGGGGAAATGCCCTGTGTATTTCTTCACAATGTCAATGATACGACTACTCACCTTGAATCAACAGAACGAGTCGACCAAATTTTCAAAGCGAATGATAAAATATCGCGAGTTTTTGAATTTGAAGCCTCTGAGACAGGTATATACATCTTAGACGCACATTACCGCATTGTGGTCGACAACATTGCAATTCAAAATAAAATAGATGCCATTATCATTGAAGTAACATAGTGCTACAAGTAATAAAAGAGCTTATGACCATATTGAAAAATAAAAAAACCATGATGGTGTTCGCAATAGTTGTAGTTGGGACATTATTTGGCGGTATATTAGCTGTCTCTGCTGCATCCGGCTGGATTTTAGGACAAGAAGCAACCCCTGCACCGAGTGCATCTTTCTATGAGTCGGCATATGCTAGGGCAACAAGTGAGCAGAAAGAAGAACTAGACAAAATCATTGCAGACGAAGGCATTGGGTTGCCAGGCGAATGGATACGACCCGTTCTTATCGCCATCGGAGACCTGCCAAAAGACCAGCCAAGATTAAGTGCTGAGCAGGCAGGGAAGATATACGACAGTATAGGTAAAGACGAGAGCGCTTTAGAAAAAGAATTCAACAAAATTGCAGGCGCACCAGACTTTATTGGCGGCAGCGGAATTGAACGGTCTGTTTACTATCTAAACGACGATAGATCACAAGCAATCTTTCTAACGCTAGGCGATGCAGCTCTCTATACAGTTGATGACGACGGAATATACAACATAAGATTACCATTAGGCAAACCAGAAACTTCCTGTCAACCCATGGGCCTGAACGTCATTTGTGGGCTGGTACATACGGTGGATCCTTTAATTATGTCGCGGTCATTGGCTATGTCGAGGGTTATTGCGTCAATTTAAGGCTAGATTCTGTTGTAGTGCTCTGATGAAAATTAAACTCTTTATTTTTTCCTCTTTTTTATAGACATAGAAAAAGTTAGTGTAGTTGGTGTTCGATTAGTGTTCTTTCCCATATTTCATTACTTGTGGCGTTTTTACCGTTTGTGTAAAAAATCGTTTGTTGCGAGGTGAGATTGAATTTGATTAAGCGGCAAGTTCCCTGTTCGAGATATGTAGCACCATGTAATTGGTATGTCACATTTTGTATCCCATAGGCACCTTTTGCTGTGGATGAAATAGGGTCAATTTGGACTGAGAGTTCACTGCTTGATATTTCTATTGCGAATGTCTCGTAACGTCCTGCTGGCACAGTGGTATTTTGTACTCCGCTGAACTTCACTATAATGTTGCCTATCCATCCGCAGGTGGAGTTATCTGTGGTTACTGGGATGGTCCAAACATCGCCAATGTTTACCGATGTCTTCGTTACGTATGCGGCAAGTTCGGGGTTGTTTTCGACATCATTAAAGATTGATGGCTGTCCTTAAGGTAGAAAGTTCTTGTAATATTCTGGCTGGGCAATAGTGAGTGTTGGCATACCTGTGGGCGACGTATAGTAGCCGCCTGTTTTGGGGTAAGGTCCAGAAGTGGTTACGTTAAACTATATTTTTGTCCATCAAAGTCAAGGACATCTATTGTAGTTATGCCTTCGCTCGTCGAGTTATAGACCATATGCTCTTCAACGGTGTACTTTATGCCCAATTGCAGTAATGAATCAGAATCTTGGAGTAATCGTAGCTTGCGGAACCATCAAAACACCGGCTAAACATGCAATCACTAATAGTCCTATTCCTAGAAACCATAGTTTTTTCCCAGATATGTTCTCTTTTGCAGGATTAGTATTAATTTGACAGGTTCCTAAAACGGCTTTAGAAACTGTTAGCATTATTTTTCCGAACATTTTAGCCTTCCCTTTAGCTTTAAAGGGATATCTTTGCACTTTTAAGGTTTTGATGTCCTATACTTTTGTACGCTTGTCCTAAAATGTAGAAATTAGTATTAGCGTTTACTAAGATAATGTGCACGGAAGTGCTAAGAAAAAGGAGAATAAAAGCGTGAAGAAGTCAATAATACTCACTTTGCTTCTAATCAGCTTGCTAACATTTTCTGCGGTACAATTGAGTTTAGGAAATTTCGTTTCAGCCTCTACTGGCGCAGCTAACTTTTTGCCCAATAATTTTCAATGGGTAGATACTCAAAACGAAGTTCAGTTATCGCGAAGCGTCGCCCAATACATAACAAGCGCACTAGCCAGCTATAATTATCCATACGGTTGCTACTACAGTTATGACGACGACTGTACAGTTAGCCGATATACGAGTATTCTCTCGACATTACAAACCTACTATGACCAATCGATAGTCTTTTCAAAGGGACACAGAGACGCACAGGGCGATCCGCTTCATATTGGACTTATAGATAATGATGGCAACACGCTATGGG
>JAAZBP010000119.1 GCA_012513715.1 Thermoproteota archaeon
AGCTATTGTTGAAAAGATTGCTTTTCCAATGATTACAGCTAACACTGTAGGCTTGGTGATGTGGTTGTATATAGCTGATAAACTAAAACAAATAGAAAAATAAAAAATAATTTCAGTTTATAAATTTAGGATTTCTTAAAATCCTTCTCAACATAAATAATATGGGTGGTAAATGAAACTAACTAAACCATGTTTTTTAGGCAAGAAAAGTTACGTATAATAAAAGTTTCATTTGACGTAATTAATAAAAAATTATGTATACGTTCTATAAATTGAAAATGAGGGGCAGATAGGTGTTTAACAGACTCTTTCTCTTTGAAGAGTCTTAGTTCGCCAAGTGTAGCGCCTCAAGGTTGCTTGTGCGCCGAACCCACAGGCTGCACACCGCTTATCACGTACGTGGTATGCGCGCCTTCCGCAACGTCTACACATGATATGAACAGTTTTGCCCTGTCGCTTACCCATAGATGGAGTGCCTTTTCCCATGGCAATCACCTAGGTGGAGGCGAAATAAGGACTACGTTGTCTCCGCGGACGATTATAAGACCTAGTTTCTTTTGGTTTTCAACTACAGTGGTATCTTCTGTTTCTTCTAGAACTAGGTTTAGGTGTTGGTCGAAACCCTTTAGTCTACCTCTTAGGCTTTTTCCGCCTTTTAGGCGTACAAGTACGATTTTTCCGAGATTCTGTTCAAGGATTTCGGTTGTCATTTCGCTCATATTGGAATCCTCATGTATCTTTATCTCATCTATACTTTATCTCTCTCAATTTAAACCTATCTCAAAGAGTAAAGAAAAAAACACTGGTCGAGTTCAGAATTAGAATCTGGAAGATTGTACTTATAAGAGTGAGGTACACTAAGTTTGGAAGAGAGAAAAGTGGGCTACTAAATAATGGCGTTGATACTTGAGTTCATAATAATATTCGCTACGTCTTTTGGTTTTAATATGATTCCGTTTGCAGGGCCTTCAAATTTGCTGATTGCATCTACAGCCGCAATCGGGTTGGGAGGAGCTGATGCCTTGACACTTGTATTCGTGGGCATTTTAATTGCATTGGGAGCGTCATTAGCTAAAAGCGTTCATTACCTAGTCACTTTCTATGTTAGTGGGCATCTTGGAGAGAAAAGAAGAGCAAGTTTGGATGCTAAAGCAGCAAAAGTTAAGCGTTGGGCTTTTTTATTGCTCTTTATAGCTGCAGCTTCACCTATTCCCGATGAACCTATAGTGATTCCCTTAGGACTTATGAAGTATAATCCTGTAAAGTTTTTCAGTTCATATTTTTTAGGTAAACTCACGATTGCTGTTGCAGGTGCATTGTTGGGTGGCTTCGCTGTGGACTTATTTTCAAGTTACATAAGCCAAGAAGCCATGATTGTTATTTCTATTGTATTAACCGTTGTAATCACAGTTATCTTGTTAAAAGTTGATTTAAATGAGACCACCATGAAAATTCTACACAAAAAACCTAAAGAGGAAGATGAACAGAAAAAACCTAATATTTCACCAGATAAAGCAGTACAGGAAGATTAGAATGCCCATTAAACAGAGACGTTATCCAATGAAAGCCAAAGAGGCAAAACAGATCTTAGAGGAAAACTCGCGTAAACTCAAGTTAAATTTAGAAGAACTCTTCGGCGCTAAATCTAACGTAGAAGTAGTAGAGTCGGACATAGGTTTAATCTACATCGTTGACGGAAAACCTGTCCTTTTTAACGTAGAAAATAAAACACTGCCCACTCTCCTCTTTGATGAATTCACTAAAAAAGTGCCTAAAATAATAGTTGATATGGGAGCAATTCCCTATGTCTGCAAAGGCGCAACAGTTATGGCGCCGGGAATAGTTCGAATAGAAGGAGAATTTGATTTGGGCGATTTGGTTCTTGTTGCTGATGAAAAACATGGAAAAGCTTTAGCAATAGGCGAGAGCTTAATGGATTCACATACAGCTGAAGCGACTAAAAAGGGACCTGTAGTTAAAACGCTGCATTATGTGGGAGATAAAATCTGGGACTACATAAAAACGGTGTAACCTAAAAAAATAAATTTTTTCCAGACGTATTCTTGATGTTACTGGAAGGTTTTGGTTGAAATTTAATTAAAAAGGAGGGATTATCAGAAAAAAGGTTTGATGAAACCCTTTCATTGGCATATTACAGTATTTTGTGATGATTTCTCCAGTTTATTTAGCAGGATTAGAAGATCGTAACGTATGTTGCAGGCTTCTATTTCAAGGTCAGCAGGTAAACTGCTGGTTTTTATTATCTTTGATAAAGTTTTAGTTACGTTATTTAGGTTGGTAATGATTTCCTTTTTTTCCATGTCTCCCATACTCCTGAATCTTCAGAACTGAAAATTACTACAGTATCTTCTTTTCTTTTTGAGGTGTCTTTTTTGCGGATATTACAGGTTCTGTATAGTACACAGTCTTCGCAGTGAAGTAATTTTTTGTCAGTTTGGCAGTCTAAAATTATTTGGCGATCCATTTTCTCCATCAGCGGATACGGATAAAATTTTTTGTTTTGGTTTGAAATCAGCTCCTCTTGTTTTGAGGCTATCTGAGTAAAAGCAAGTTTTTTTCATTAGCAACACTCCAACACCACATTAAGTTTCCTCTACACTTATAAATATTCTCACACAAGAATACTTATAGTTTTTTGCTTAAATTTATTAAGGATAAAAATGTAAGTACTACAGGAAGTAAAAGCCCTAAGGGAGGGAGAATTTGTCATCAGAGGAACTAAAAACTACAGGAAAAGA
>JAAZBP010000120.1 GCA_012513715.1 Thermoproteota archaeon
AACCAGCAGCAACTGAAGAAGCAGCCACCGAAGAAAAACCTGCGGCCAAGAAAAAGAAATAAACCTTTTTCATTTTTCCTATTTTCTTCTTTTCGTTTTTATAATTTTTAATTTTAACTTTTAAAAAATGAAAAAAACAATATGTTACCTTTAACGTCGATTTTATCTGAGTTTAAACCGGGCAATTTTGCTGTTTAGTGCTGCTTTTTTAGTCTGTTTTTGCTATTCAGTGTTATTGCGTCATTTTTTGTTCTAATTTACCATTCTTCATCTTCACATTCTTGGTTTGGTGACGCAAGCTTTTCTAGGGCATCTGCTCCATCAGCGTAACCACTAGCTACAAGTACGTCTCCCACTGAAATTATGTAGTCGCCTCGTGGCCTTAGACATTTTTCTCCTCTTTTTATTACTAAAACTACCATTCCGGTTTCTTGATTTATTTGTGCTTCCTTCAAAGTTTTGCCAACTAATTGGGAGTCAGCTGTTACGCAAGCTTGCACTACAGTTTCCTCTGCTTCTTCGATTGCTAGCTTCAGAATTGGGTGAGGTTCAACACCGCGTAAAACTACTTCTGCCATATCTGCTGCTGCATCAGCAATTTTTTCAGTTGCTATCCCTAATCGTATTAATCCTAAGAATCCTGATGCCTCTTCTTTCTTAAAATCGCTTGTTAAAGCTAATAATTCAAATTCTGTGTGTAACTGATCCATTTTTTCTTCTAGCCGCTCAACTTCCTCTGCGAGATCTTTACTGTTTAACATTAATGAAGAGTAAGCTAAGTCCATCATTAATTCAGAAGTGTTCTTTAATTCAACGAATTTTGAAACAATTTTTTCAAATTTTTCGCGTTCTGCGGTGTTTATTGCTTTAATTTTGCCTTCTGCTAAATTTTTGATTTCCTCTATGCCTGAAGGTGCACCTCTTGTTATTAGTGTATCACCTTCAAGAACTCTTTCTTCCTCTTTTGGGTCTAGTATCCAGTCTTTATTTCGGCGAATTGCAATTATGTCAACACCCATTGTTACAGCCAAGTCTAAGTCATCAATTTGTTTATTGATTAATTTGGAATTAGGTTTAACTGTAACTTTCATTAACCGCTCTTCTACTTTCTCAAAAATGACGCCGACAATAGGGTGAATTCCTATGTTGCGTGTTACTATAGCTGCTATGTCTGCAGCGGCATCTGAAATTTTGTCTGTTGAAGCTGCGACTGTTGAGACTCCTATCAACTGTTCAGCGTCTTTTGGGTCCCTTGCGGCAATCATAATTTCTAGTTCTAGCAAGTATGCTAAGTTGTCTACTCTGGCTTCCAATGCTAGGACATCTTCTGCCAAATCTTTATCGTTATATAAAGCGGCTGAGTATGCAAGGTCAATCATTAATTCAGAGAGGTTCTTCATTTCAAGAAGTAATTCTCTTACAGGTATTGGTTTGTAAGCTATTTTTTCAAACTGGTGCAATTTTGAAATAGCACTCCATTTAAGATACTGTTCTTTCTAGGTTATTTTTATTGTGTTTTAATTAAATTATAAATAACATCGTGATAAATATGGCTAGAGTTGTAAGGGCGTCAGCTATCGAATTTCCAATTGGTATTACAAAATTGTCTGGGTCTAATCCTCTTTTAAAAGATAAAATTGAGATTCCGTAAGAAATTATTACGTTAGCTGCAAATGCTATGATATTAGCTATGACCAGAAGTGTTAGTAGATTCATAATACTGTCAAATGCGAAAATTGAATTTATCATCAGAGAAAGAACTCCTAATACAACAAAAAAGATAAGTGAAGATGTCCAAGCGCTGAAAATGTTTTTGGCGTGGTGTTTTATTGATGAAAACGTCGGTGAAAGTATTCCTAGTGTAAGTTTCATGGTTGCTGCTGAACTAACAACTAAGCCTGCGTCGCCAATTACGTCAATTATTGCTGGGTATAGCGTGTAAATTTCTCTTCGGTCACCTGCAATATTACTTATGCCTTTAAGTAGGGTTCCTGTAACATTCACTATAAACGCTATTAGAATCATAGTTGGTAAGGCTTCTTTTATTATGCTGCGGAATTCTGTTTCTTTAATGTTCTTTGGCAGGACTAAAGCGACTAAAAAGACGTTTATTAGTCCAAAAATGATTATTGCCCATTGGCCTGTTGGTCCTGAAAAGTATAGGTTAAGGACAGCTATGTAAAGTAATGTTATTATGATGTTTGTTGCAGTGGCTGTTGCTGGGTATACTATTATGTCTGGGTCTAAGCTTTTTTTGAATGAAATAAATGTTCCTTTTATAGTTATTAATGCAATTAACAGGCTGACAGATAATGTTGCCACCATAACTGTTAGTATGGCTGGTAACTCGGTTAGTGTTACTCCCCAAAAAAGTGTTCCGAAAAGAATTGAGACAAGACTAATTGTTACGCTGGTGGCAAGAGTTAACACTATTGTTGCTGATATCAATCTGTAGAAGCTTTTTGTGTTACCTAAAAATTTTGGGTAGATTGTTCCCAAGTGTAAGGCGGTGCTTAGGCGACCGGTTAGTACTCCTGTTATTACTCCTTTGATGCTAATTACTGCTGGGTAAAGTGCTATAGCCCAAGGTGAAAGATGGAAAATGTCAAGTTGGAGGGCAATCATAAAGCCTCCAATTAGGCTTCCTATATCAAAGAGGCAGGCTAGTGATGTCTCTTTAAACATTCTAGAAAAATTTTGAGATATAGCTGCATGTGTTATACCGGCTGCCTCCTAACACATGCTTTTTGGTGTTTGAAAAAGTTTGTACTTTAATCTTTGGCTGCATGTGCCTCTGATTAATTCTAACGCTGAATGGTTTGCTGTTTTTTTGGTGGTGTGGACTTCATGCATATTCAAACCTTCTTTTTTGGCGGTCCACAGTCACTATTACAATGTGTTTGCGGGCTGCCAAAGACTCATTAACTGCCCTTTAAACTTCCTCAGAGTTTGCCTTCGCTTAAATAGTTTTTTGGTTGATAAACACACCATGGGTCTTCAGTTAAGTAGTCGCTTGTTTGTTCGCCTGGTTTATTTAGGTCTCCGCAGTAGTCGATGAAGTCGCTTGAAAGTCCATAGGCTCTGGCTCTGCAGCCGCCGCAAACTATTTTGTATTCGCATGCGCCGCATTTGCCCTTTAGCGTTTCTAGGTTTCTTAGATTCTTAAATACTGGTGAATTAAACCATATTTCTTTGAAGGGTTGTTCCCTGATATTGCCTAGTTTGATGGGTAAGTATGGGCATGGAGTTACGTCTCCGTTTGGGTATATTCGGCAGTAATGTAGGCCTGCAATACAGCCTCGAATCCATTGTTTCATGTCTAAACCTATGTTTTTTGCTATTCGCATAAATTGAGGTGCGCATGAAGGTCGCACATTAAGTCTATGTTTATGTACTTTTGAGAAGGTGTTGGTGATCATGTCTTCATACATTTGAGGTGTAATGTCTGCTATTTTTTTGCCTCGACCGGTAGGGACAAGGAAGAATAGGTGAAAGTTTTCTACTCCAATTGACTCTACCAGAGACATTATGTCGTCTATTTGGTCATAGTTTTGCTGGGTTACTGTAGTGTTCACTTGGACCAATACATTGTTTTTTCTTAGTGCTTTGCAGGCTTTGATTGCTTTTTCCCATGACCCAGTAACGCCTCTAAATTCATCATGTTGTGTTGGAATGTGTGAATCTATACTGATGGATACTGTTGCTATTCCAGAATCTTTTAGTTTTTTTGCGACATTATCATCAATTAGGGTTCCGTTGCTTCCTAAACCCATTTTTAATCCTTTACTTGAGCCATATTCAATCAGTTCAAAAATGTCTGGGCGTAAAAGTGGTTCTCCGCCGCTGAGAATTAGTAGTGGCTTACTTACTTGGCAGATTTGGTCAATTAGGTCTTTGGCTTCTTTTGTGTTTAATTCATTTTCCAGTTTCTTTTCTGTTGCGTTAATGTAGCAGTGGTCGCATTTCATGTTGCATTCGCGGGTTACATTCCAAGATAAGACTAAGGGGACAAACCTTTCTTTTGATGTGGCTTCAGCTGAATATGCAAGTTTAAGGTAATATTCGCAGACTCCGTCTTGAGCTAAATATTTAGGTTGCCATAATGTAAAGGGGAAGGGTAAAACTGTTTCAAGCATAGCTTTTGCATGTGCAAAACAAAAATGCTTGCAGAAAAGTGCTGAATTTTTCTCGTCAATGCCGTGTTTTTCTTGCATGTACTTGTGGCTTCCATAAATTGGGCAATTGAGGAACTCCATTTTTCCGTCAAGGTTCTTTGTATCCATGTTCATTTTGATGAAGTGGTCGCTTAGCATTACTGACTGCAGATTCTCTCGTCTCATACCGACTTTGAGTGTAACATCAAGTGCAATGTTTACGGTTTCTTGACCGAACTTTTCTTTGACACGTTCCATTGCGGAATTTACTGTTTCAAAACCTAATTTCTCCACAAGATGCGTTAATACAAGTAACCCTTTGATTGTCTCATATTCTTGAGTGAGACGCATTAGAGTAACTTGTTGTGCCCATTGATTAAATAATTCTTTTATTGCTTCTTTTGATTGGGCGCTTTTAGCGTTTAATAATGCTTCACCTTTTTTGTTTTCCTGTTTTAATTCTGTAACTAACGTGATTTTTTCTTCTGAATTTAACCTTTTATTTTCAGCCATTTTCTTAGCGTCATAGTCTATGTCTATAACGTCTCTTGTAAGTTTTTTAGCGTCTGCATAAAAATCATTATAAATTTTGTTAAGTGATGATTTAACGTCTGGGGCTTGTTCTTTTAGGGTTTCAAGTAATACTTGTGTTTCAGACCCCATTTTTGTGACCATAGCCATATGGTACAGTAGAGAACCAATCATTCCTGGATCAGTTTGTCTTCCACTTGATGTACCAGAAAAAATCTGGTTTGTTAACTGTTTAGCTAACTCAAAATCTTGTTTTGCTATAGCTTCTAATGCTTGGTCAAGTTTAGTTTTGCGTTCGATTAAGAGTTGTGCCCATTTATGGCATTGTTTAACATCAAAGTTTGTCATCTACAGCACCCTTAAAGTTTAAAGATTCGTTCTTGAGACTAAAAAAGGGTAGTGCTGCTTTTTATGTTAATTATTATATAGAATCGTTAATGTCGAAGTTACCCAATAAGCTAATTAAGTGCAAAGAGAAAATTAGCCAGCAAGATAGGTGAACAGTTTGGAGATAGATTTCAATCTAGTATATGCATTAGTCGGATTCCTTATTATGTTGGGTATACTTGGTGGAATAGGTATCAACAAGCCACGTGGAATGAGTGTTAAAATGTGGTGTGTTGGTTACTTGGCTGTTGCCATAGGTTTTGATATAGTCGTGGTAGTAGGCTTGGTTGGTCAATATGTTTGGTTAACTAATCTGTTGCTTGGGTTATCAGCTGGCGCTGCAACTGGTTTAGCTATTCATGTTATGCATCACATCAATGAAGAGGGCGAGCACCCTACTATGATGGGTTAACTTCTGCCTGTTGTTTTTCTTTGATTATTTGATTTAATATTTTCTTTAGTTTTTTGTTTGTTGTGTTTTATTTTTTTATAATCTTGTTATGTTATCTCTTTTGTGTTATTGTTTTCTATTTTATCTGATGCGTTTTGTGGTTTTTTAGCAGTTTTGTATTTGTTTACGTGTTGTACAATTCAAATAGAAGTGTCTATATACTAAATCTGTTCTATTTACAAACATTGGTGAAAAATAATGCGGAAATCATTAATAATAGTGATAGTTGCTGTGCTAATAATTGTGCTGGTTGGAAGTTATCTGTCTTGGAACTATTTAGCTAATCAGACTCCTGACGATGGCAATGGTGAACCCGTAGCTTTTTCAATAGAACAAATACGTGACGGCGCAATGCTTTACTTGGGTGCAAATCACACTGAAACCTTCCAGTTAATGGATGATCTCACATGGAGTGGCGGTAGACAAGAAACAGGTGGTTTGGGCGCAGAAACATATGTTTATCTAAGCGGCAGTTGGTCTGTTGTAATCGATTACCCAGTGGTTCTAAATCCTTTATACACAATCACTATAGACTATGCCTCTGAAGGTCTGTCTGTAAACTGGGTTGGAACATACCAGAATACTACTTTCACTGAGAACAGTTACACTATATCTCCTGAAACTACAGCTTCGTTAACTCAAGAGCAAATTCGAGACTTAACTATGAACTACCTCAAAATATACCACAATGAAACCTCCACCTATATCCAAAATATTGTTTGGACTGGTGGACGAGTTACACCTGAGGGCCTAACTGGTTCAGAAACCTACAACTATCAAGGTTCAGGCTGGAACGTTACAATACAGTATCCTGTGGTTCTAAATCCAACTTATACCTTGACTGCTAATTATACACCGGTAGATGCACATTCAACTGAGCCTATAATCGAATGGAGCGGCACATTAAGCAACGGCGTAATAGTAGAAACTGAATTTAGGTTTAACCCCTAAAACCCTTTTTTATTTTTTAGTTTTCAGATTTTTGGAGAAAATTACTGATTAATACTTATTTCATTAATACGATGGTATCTTTTTGGCTTCCCTAACGCATTTTTCAAATCCAGCAAGATATGTGAACACTTGGTCTGCAGGGGCCTCTTCAACTACTAAAACTCCACTGTTGATGTGAATACAGCTGTCAATCATTAGATTATCTGTTAATTGGTTTTCTTCGATGAACATTCCTTGAGAGTCTCTTATTTTTCCATCAACGCTGCGTTTTACTTTTCCATTTAAGGCTTTGATTGTGCGTTCAGTGAAGCGTGACTTAACGTTTGTGTATGCCAGCACTTTTTTGCCTAATGCATGGGCAACCCCCATCTCATAGGCTGTGCCTACATCTACGCTTGGACCTCTAAAAGGTGTGATGTTTGCGATTAGTATATCACAACTTTTGATTAGCTCTTCATTTGCTTTACTGATACTTAACCCAGTTTCTTCTGGGGGTTTGCCTTCAAAATCAATTTTGGCGTCAAGTGAGAAAACACCTTCAAAGCCGTGTTTTAAGCAGATTCTTTTTTTGTTTTCTCCAACTTCTATAGCGTTGATGAGAAACACTTCTGGACCTGCAAGATAGATTCTTTTAGCAACCAATTATACTGCTCCTTTGTAGTTAACAACCCCTTAAGCGATAATGGAGTGATACTGTTTTGGTTAATAAAAAACAGTGTTTTAATACCTTTTAGACCTTTTTTGCCTTTTCAGCCTTTACTATTGGAGTGTTTTATTGATTTTTATTTTGGGTTTTATTCTAAGCAATTATTTTTTTGTGGTGTCTTGACAACATTTATGTGTTGGGCGAAGGAACTTTTACTAAGGCTGAACAATCATGGGAAAATCCCTTACTCAAAAGATACTTGAAAAACATCTCTTAGTAGGTGAATATGTACCTGGAAAAGAGATTGGAATAAAGATTGATCAAACACTTACCCAAGATGCCACAGGAACAATGGCGTATTTACAGTTTGAAGCCATGGGTTTAAAACAGGTGAAAACTGAGCTTTCAGTTAGCTATGTAGACCACAATACTGTACAGGTAGGTTTTGAGAATGCAGATGACCACAAATACTTGCAGACGGTCGCTGCAAAATATGGTATTGTTTATTCAAAGGCTGGAAATGGTATCTGTCATCAAGTTCATTTGGAGCGGTTCGGTAAACCCGGCAAGACCTTGCTTGGCTCTGATAGTCACACACCTACAAACGGTGGAATTGGAATGATTGCTATAGGTGCCGGTGGATTAGATGTGGCAGTGGCTATGGGCGGAGGCGAATTCTATCTTACTTGTCCAAAAGTGTATAAAATCAACTTAACTGGACGCCTTCAGCCATGGGTAAGCGCTAAAGATGTAGCTTTAAAAATGCTTGAGCTTTTTTCAGTTAAAGGCAACGTTGGAGTAGTTATGGAGTATGCTGGTTCTGGTTTAGCTAGTTTGACTGTTCCTGAGCGGGCAACAATTGCTAATATGGGTGCAGAAATGGGTGTTACCACCTCTATTTTTCCTTCAGATGAAGTAACAAGACAATTCCTAAAGGCGCAAGGCAGAGAAGAAGATTGGGTTGAACTCAAAGCTGATTACGATGCAGAGTATAATCGAGTAGTAAACATTGATTTGAGCACATTGGAGCCTTTGGCTGCAGCTCCTCATAGCCCTGGAAACATAGTTAAAGTCAGTGACATGAAAGATGTAGTAGTTGATCAAGTGATTATTGGCTCATGCACAAACTCTTCATATAAAGATGTGGCTACTGCAGCAGAAATTTTGAAGAACAAAAAAATTCATCCTGATGTTTCTTTTGGGATTGCTCCTGGCTCAAGACAGGTTTTGCAGATGGCGACCAGAGACGGCTATATCAGTGACCTCATGGCTTCTGGTGCTAGACTGTTTGAGGCTGCATGCGGGTTCTGTATAGGAAACAGTCAAAGCCCAAAGTCAAAAGCTGTATCCCTTAGAACAAGTAACAGAAACTTTGAAGGACGAAGCGGCACAAGAGACGCCCAGGTTTACCTTGTTAGTCCAGAGGTTGCAGCAGCATCTGCTCTCATAGGCAAATTTACTGATCCAAGAACCCTTGAACTTGAATATCCAGTTGTTGATGTGCCAAAAGAGTTTTTGATTGATGATTCAATGTTTATTTTTCCAAAAGCCGCAGATAAGAATGTAGAGGTTTTTAGGGGACCAAACATTGGGGCTCCTCCAGTTAACGAAGAGATGCCTCAAAACATAGCCGGTGTCGTCGCCATTAAAGTTGGAGACAAAATAACCACAGATCACATAATGCCTGCAGGTGCCAGACTAAAATACCGGTCTAATGTGCCCAAGTATGCTGAATTCGTGTTTGAACCAGTTGATTCTTCATTTGCGAAGCGTGCCTTAGAAGCAAAAAAGAATGGTTTACATAATGTTATTGTTGCAGGGGAATCTTATGGTCAGGGAAGTTCAAGAGAGCATGCTGCGCTTTGCCCAATGTATCTTGGCGTTAAAGCAGTTGTTGCTAAATCTATTGAACGCATCCACGCAGCTAACCTTGTTAACTTCGGAATAGTTCCCTTATACTTCAAAAACGTAGAGGATTATGAAAAGATTGCCCAAGGCGACCGGATAGAATTGTCTGACATTAGAACCTGCTTGAAGAATGATGACCCTGTTTTTCTGGTAAATAAAACTTCTAATCAGCGGATCGAACTTATGTATAATCTTTCGGAAAGACAAAAAAACATTCTTTACGCAGGCGGTTTACTTTCATATACAGTCAAGGAGGAAAACTGAATGAGTAAAATAGCAGTAAAAAACCCCATAGTCGAAATAGACGGGGACGAAATGACCCGTATAATGTGGCGCATGGTTAAAGATAAGCTTCTTTTACCCTACCTCGACATGGACCTCAAATATTACGATCTTGGATTAGAACATCGAGATGAAACAGAAGATAAAGTTACTTTTGAAGCTGCAGAAGCAATAAAAAAGTATGGCGTCGGTGTGAAATGTGCAACAATTACTCCTAACAAAGACCGCATAAAAGAGTATAACCTGAAAAAAGAGTGGAGCAGCCCGAACGGTACCCTCAGAGCTGCTTTGGATGGAACAGTTTTTCGTGCACCGATTTTGGTGAAGAATATTCCTGCTGCAGTCAGATGCTGGAAAAAACCTATTCACATAGGACGACATGCTTATGGTGACATATACAAGAACCTTGAGTATAGAGTGCCTGAAGCTGGAAAAGCTGAAATGGTTTTTACTAACAACGATGGCAAAGAGCTTTGGCGTGGCACAATCCATGAATTCAAAGGCTCAGGCGTCATCCAAGCAATACATAACACTGACAATTCAATACTTAACTTTGCTAAAGCCTGCTTCACTTACGCATACGACCAAAAATTGAATCTGTGGTTTGGCTCAAAAGATACCATCTCTAAAATGTATGATGCTCAATTCCGCAAAATCTTTGACCACGAGTACCAGTGTAATTGGAAAGAAAAATTTGAAGCAGCCGGAATAGAGTACTTCTTCACTTTAATTGATGATTTAGTTGCTAGAATCATGAAAACTGAAGGCGGCTTACTTTGGGCCTGCAAAAACTATGACGGCGACGTTATGAGTGACATGTTAGGTTCAGCCTATGGCAGTTTAGCAATGATGACTTCTGTTCTTGTTAGCCCACAAGGCTACTATGAATTTGAAGCTTCACATGGAACTGTTCAGAAGCATTACTATAAACATCTGCGGGGCGAAAAGACTTCAACGAATTCTATGGCTCTAATATTCGCATGGACAGGCTGTCTAAGGAAGAGAGGCGAATTAGATAAGACACCAGAAGTTGTGGATTTCGCTTGCAAATTAGAAAAAGCTGCCCTTGAAACAATTGAGAGTGGAGTAATGACTGGTGACTTGTTGCTTGTTGCTTTGCCAAATGAAAACAACAGGAAAGTATGCACTGAAGAATTCATTGATGAAGTAGCAAAACGGTTAAAGAAAAAACTAGAATAACCCTTTTTATTTTTCTTTGTCGCCTTTTTTGGCTCTTTTTACTGCCACAAAATTTTTATCTGCAGCAACCTTATTTTTTAGTGAAGTTTTTTGAAGCGCTTAGATGTAACAGTGACAATAGCTGAGGCAAAGAAGGTTGAAGAAACCTTTGAGCAGATGGAGTTATTGTATACTTCTTCAGCGATAAAGATTGGTGCTGGTAAATTCAAAAGTTACTCTGTTTTGTTGCCTGATGAGTTAGTGGATAAAGCTGTTGAGGAAATTTCAAATAAAATAGATTTACGCCTCAAAGAGAACACTTTAAGTGTTTACAAAGTTGAATCCTGTGTTTCAACATCGCTTTCTAGACTTACTGAAAGGGTAGCGAAGAATGCTCCTCCTCTTAACCCTTTAGAGCGGCTTTTAGCCCACACAGACCGTTACACCCGCTTAAACAGAGACTTACTTATTATGTCTCTTTTTGCCGCTCTCATCGCTCTTGTAGGTTTATTCTTGGATAACGTTGCCTTAATCATAGGTGCTATGTTGCTGTCGCCTCTGCTAGGTCCGATTAATGCTTTTGCTGTTAACGCAAGTCTTGGCCGTTTCCAGAAACTGATAAAAAGTGAGTTAGCAGTCATTGTCCTTTTAGCCTCAGTAATAGCTCTGTCTGCTATTGCAACGTTTATAGCTTCAAATTTTGTGGATTTATCAATCACTAATCAGATTGCAATTCGTAACCATGCAGCATTAACAGATATCTTGATTGCTTTAGTGCTTGGCTTCGCAGCTGGGTTAGCTTTGTTTATTGCAATACCTGAAATCCTTGTAGGTATCTCTATAGCTGTTGCTTTAGTGCCTCCGGCTGCAGTAGCAGGAATAGGTATAGCACTTCTTGATTTTCGCCTTTTCATCGGAGCTTTCATGTTGACTCTTGTGTATCTTTTCGGGCTTCAACTAGGCTGCACTGTGATGCTTAGGATTAAAGGGGTCTCGCCAAGAAGATATTACCAAAAAAGGGAAGCAAAAATAAAATCTGCATACTCCATTGTAGCGTTATCTCTGCTTTTGATTGTTCTAACTTTGTTAGTGATCTTTTC
>JAAZBP010000121.1 GCA_012513715.1 Thermoproteota archaeon
ACGAACCGCAGCTGATATCATATGGATTGCTATTAGTGATATATCCATTGAATGTTGTGTACCAGTTAGAGTAATCATTGGATACGTAAACAATTAGGTGACTTGAATATCCCGAGACTGTATGTGCGCGCGCGTTAGCAGTGTTCCCGACCTAAAGATTCCCTACAAAGTCACAGGCTACCAACTCAAAAGCACATACAGCGGCAATGCTGGAAGTGAGCTAAAACCCGAAGCGGTAGTTCACTGGCGCCTATGCAGTGATGTGCCTTCGGGTTTTGGAGTTGGACTCTTACAGGTGCTCTTGCACACGTTAACGCTTGATAGTGATAAGCGCCCTGCCTACTCTTGGATGAAGGCTAAAATTGAGCGCATCATGCCCCGAATTTTCGAGAAGTATGCTGGACCTGATGTGTTAGCGTACTTGGATAAGGCTGATGCTGCAACCATAAAACAGTTCGAAGCCGCCATCAAAAACCGTCCCGAAGAGGGCGCTTGGCTATTCTACAACAAACCCTGCGAAGTCAAACCCGTAACCATAGACCCCAGAGCACAAGGCTTCGTTTACTACATCGACCACATCGTCAACCAGTTCTATCTTGGCTGCGAAACCCCATTGCCAAGACTTTTCAGCACACCTGGCTTCACCGAAGCATCGGCAAGGGCAGCTCTAGACTTGCAGGACATGCTCATAAAACCCGTCCAACGCTATGTTAAGCGCCAAGTAGAACGAGAAATCTTCTTGCCCATTGTTGTTCAAGCTGGGTGTGATGCAGCGAAGGCTAAGGTTAGGTTGAATTTTGGCAGCCCCGAAACCCCAGAGTTAAACCCTGCTGACCTAATTAAAGCCGCTGAGCAGGGGCTAATTCGAGCCGAAGAATTCCGCAAGAACGCCGTCAAGTTTGGCTGGGAACTCTGGGATACAACAAACGCAACCAAGGAGACGCCAAAATGACAAGCGTAACCACCGAGGACATAAGAGATGTTTTGCACCTAAGCGACGCCGACATTGCAGACGCTAAGATTTTGAAGATGGTTAAGCGTGCCCAGGTCACTTTGACCTTAGAGCTTTCTCAATCCATAGATGCATCAAACTGCACGGACGCCGAAAAAGAGGCGATAACGCTTCTTGCGGCAATTTATGCGCTTTGCTTTTTGACTGGCGGCTCAGCAGTCGGCTTAAACTTCAGCGTAGGCGACCTGAGCACCTCAGCATCTTCTTCCTTGCCAAGCTTAGACGTGCTACAATCTGAGTTTGGACGGATTCTTGACGGCCTAAAAACACCTTATGTTGGGAGCGCCTAACAATGGCAACCGTTCCAGAAACCTATTACCAGTTTGTCATGGACTACGCGCCCTATGTGTATGTGATAGCGCCCAATACCCCTGATCCAGCTTTTGGCAAAGGCGTTTTGGCGGCTAGCTTTGCCATAGATTTTCTGTGTGAAGCCTACTCTGCCCCGCAATTTGAGAACAGAAAAGCAGACGTCTACAGCAAAATCATAAACCTAGCCGATTGGGTTCTAACTCAGCAATGCCTCGACCCAGCACGTAAAGCTTTTGGCGGCTTCAAAAGCGCAGAAGAAAGCACCTATTATTACAGTGTGGACGCTTGCAGAGTCATTCCGTCTCTTCTAAGAGCCTATGAACTCACAAACGATAGCCGATACTTAGAGGCTGCAAAGTTAGCCGCTGGAACTTTTCTCAAGACCATGCAGTACCAGCAGCCCTACGGCGGCTTCACCAGAGCTGTGACTATTGGCGATGCTTGGCTTCTGCAACTAGACATTGAATGCCTCTATGGCCTAATCGGCTTGAACATGCTAGCCGAAAAGTACGATGCGGCAAATGCGCTACTCTACCGAGGCATAATGAACAAGGCAACCGGTTTTCTGAGGGCAGGCTTTGAGAACCTTTGGTTGGATTTTGACCCTGCCGATGGCAAGTGGCACCGAGTCGGTCTAACGGAAAATGAAGTGTACGATGACCCCTTCGCCTATGCGCTAGTTGGCTTGTATGTGGTTGAAAGCTGGAGCGTTAGCTGCCAAAAAGTCTACAGCGCCCTAAACAACATCAGGGCAAGCGCAAAGTATCCAGCTTATGACCCTACAGTCTGCTGGGCAGGCTACATAGACGTCGTCAACAGATTCGTTGCATGCGACTACTACGATGCAGTCACAAGCGGAATCCTATGGAAGATTCGCAAGAACCACGACCAACCCAGCTTAGAGCTGAGCATGAAAGTCATCGGCAAGCATGCTGAAGAGTTCATGTTTTGGGGTGCCAAGCATGCAGATTACAGTTTTGTTGAGAACAAAAAGGCAATGGTCACTGTTTGCTGGCTAGCCCAACTGTTCCTACACTACCAAGAGCCAACAACCCAGTTCACAAGAATTCTAAGAAGCAAAGGCGAAGCGGTTACGCTTTATCCAATCAGAGAAGCCGTTGCCACAGTGAGTTATGGTGAGTCGCTGGATTTGCTGGCTGTCGTTTCTCCAATCAAAGCTGAACAGGTAATGCTGGAAGCAGGCTACTACCTCAACGACTACTTAGCCTTCTACACGTTCCTCCCAGTGAGGGTTCACGATAAAATCAGGCGTCAGGGCGAAGACTATGAAATCCAAACTGTAACTCCCTTCACTTTTACGAATCAGCGTTTGTACTTTAAAAGCGTGGCTAGGAGACTGATTTGCAGTTGAGCGAAGCAGAAAACCCAGTCGTTACCATTTTGCGGCTTATCGAGTCTCGGCTACGAGTTGTCAAGGACGATGGCGGCTTAGCCCGTGTCCTTTGCGCTCAAGCCAACTATGACCGGGAACTGCTCAAAGACTACGACGCCCAAATCACCGTATCCAAAACCGCTGAACCATGCCAAGCACAGAAGCACACCTTAGACGGAAAACTCAGACGCCGCATCTACTCCCTTCGAGCAACCATAACGACAGTAGACAAGCCCACTCCAAATTCAGATGTCGGCAGAGTCATGCGGGATAAAGTCCTTGAGCAGCTTCTTTTGACTATTCCCGAAAACCGCAACCTGCCCTACAGAACCATCTATAACTTCTACCCGCTAGATTCGACCTCTGCAACTCACAAGGCCTATGATGCCACAGGCACAGGGGAACTTGAGCCTTCAAACGTCTCTTGGGCAGAACTGCCAAACGTAGAGTATTCAGCGCTTTGGGGCAGTGACGATGTTAGGCATTCTAAAAGCTCAACTGGCAACGGCTTGTATGCGTTTATGCTTTTCCGTTTCAAAATAGGCGCTAAAGCTGGAGAAACCCGTAATGAACCAAGGAAACAGTGTCTTAAGCGTGTTTCATTGTCTTTTGAAGGCTTTGGGATTGCTCCGCAAGGGAACGGTGTAACCCTCAAAGTATGGGACAACATCTCAGGCACTTGGAGCAATGCACAAAATGGCAGTTTAGGAACTGATGAAACGCTAACAATCGCTCTAACATCAAACCTTACCAACTACGTCAACGAAAGCGGCTTTCTCTATCTAATGGCACGGACCACCAACCCATCTGACGGAGTTTCCCCTGCCGTTTTGAACTGCGACTTTGTGCAGGCAACCGTTGACGTGCGAGGCGTCACTTTCTGCGATGTTCATAGTTACCGAGACGTCGATGTAGTGGACGTTAAGCCGTTTCTCTACAAGGAAGAAATCGTAATCGTGGCTTGGCTGTTCGAGTCAGTTGCCATTTCATAGTCACAGGTGGAAAAAAGATGGTAGACACCTATCACAGCGACCAAGAAAAGTTCTATTACGTTCCAGAAGGCACCTTCGGCGTTGTTCCCGCCAACCCGCCGATGCTGGGGCACTCCTGCAGCAGCCTAGACCCAGACATAAACCCAACCAACATCAAAGTAGCAGGCACAGGCTCAGTTGACGTTGTTTCTCTGAAACGTGGCTTAAGACAGCCACTTCTAAAGCTCAAATATCCAATCCCCTCTGACGCACCCATTAACCTCTTGCAGTACGTCAAGCAAGAACTCAACGTTAGCCTTTCTTTGCAGGTGCTCTACTACAAAAACCAGTTCGCTTTTGCCACCGACATCATAAGCCTGCTATACAAGGGCGCAAGATTCGACAAAGCCACCTTAACATGCGGTATAGACAGTATTTTGGAGTGTGAAGCCGAGTTTCCAGCCCAAGATGTCGAAGTGGGCACGGCAAAGATTGCAGGCGCATCTTATACTGAATATGCTGGTGCTGTTTCAGGCAACGAGAGTTACGTCAAAATAGGAGGTGTAACTTGTGAGCGGGTTACTTCTTGGAAACTCCAAATTGACAACTCATGCAAAGCCGTCCCAGTCATAAGGTCAGTTAACGGTCATTTGGCAAAGTATCTTACGTGGGGTAAACGGCTGCTGACTGGGGAACTCAATTTTGAGTTTGAAAGCAAACAAGAAACAGACGAAATTTTAGCCGATGTTGAGCAATCCAGCCTAGAATTCGGCTTAGGCAGCGTCAACAAAGTCAGCGTAGAACATACCAAATGGGACGATTTCTCGCTGAGCGGCAAGTCTGAGGACCTAATCTACGCTAAAGTTCCCTTCACGGCCAGAGGACCACTCACAATCATATAGGAGTTATGAAAAAATGAAGTCGAAATTTGAAACCAAGGTTTACATTCAAACTGTCGATTTATTGGCTCGTTTTTCAGAGCGCATAAGCAAGTTACCCCTGCATTTGCAAGAGGATTTGCTAGCTGATTTGGAAACGGCACTGGAAAACCGCCTCAAAGTAATGGAGAGTCTGAAAGAGTGAAGCAAGAAGCATTAGAACTTGACGACCGATTCGGCGAACAATACCAGGGCAAATACGTTTTCAAAGAAATCACTTGGGCTAAACGCAACCGCATTATCCAAAAGCACACCAAATACAACAAGCTAACCGGGGATGTCGAAAGTAGCGACTTCATAACTATACAAGCAGAAACTATCCTTGCCAGCCTGCATGGTCAGCCTCAAAGCCACCCTATAACCCTTGAGAAGCTTCTAAGCGAAGAAGACGGTGTATCCATTGAGCTTGGAGAACTGTTCTCTAAAGTAGTCAACAAACTAAATGGTATGTCACGGGAGGATTTGCGTTTTTTACTAGAGCAGTTAGACGAGGGAAACCTCACAGCTCTCTTGTCGAGTTTCGGCTATGCCAAACCTTCGGCTGGACACCAACCCAACTTGCCAAGCAGCCAGCCAGAACAATCCAAGAATTCTGCCAAATCTTGAATGTGATGGACGATATGGCTGAGGAAGAAAAGAAAAAGACGGAGAGTGAAGCAAGACGGCGGTAGAAGTTACCTGTGACATCGATGGCGTAGAAGAGTTCAAGGCAGCTATGCAACGGTTAGATAGTGGCATGCAGCGGCAAGTTCATCGTCAACTGGTTAGCTGGGCTGCTGACGTCAAAGCTTTGGCTAGAAAGCTTGTTCCAATCAGGACGGGTTACTTGCAAAGCACTATCTATGCTAAAATTAGTGAGTGGGTGGCTGAAATCGGTGCTGACGCTACCTACGCCTTGTTTGTAGAGCTTGGCACCAAGTACATGCAAGCCCAACCTTACCTTTACCCAGCTATCCACGAATACCTACCCCAACTCGAATCCATCATCGTCTCAGCCATTGAGCAAGCCAAAGTGGAGGCTGGACTGCCCTGAGTTTTCGCGAGATAGCAATAACGGTTCGGGCGGTGAATCGGGCTTCAAACGAGTTTAGCCGAATACAAACCGACGCTGAAGCACTAGCGACTAGGGTTAAGAGTTTAGGCGCTGCCATGGCTGGAATTGGCGCTGCAGGCACCGCCATCGGATATGTTGCTAACCAATTCGGTTTGCTCAATGATGCAGAAACTAAGGTTTTCACTTCTGCTATGATGGTTGTTTCTGTCATGGGCATGTTCCTGCGCACAAGCGCTGGACTTGCCGTAGCTCAGAAAGTGTATTCTGCGGCTTGTTGGGTCGCCACTGTGGCACAGAACGCACTAAACATCAGCTACGGAACGTTTCTAGCTCTAACGGGTGTGGGGATTGCGGTTATTGTTGCGGCTGCCGCAGCCATGGCCTATTTTGCGAGCAGCATGAACAACGCTACCGCCAGTGTGGAGAACTTCAACAGTGCCACAGCTGAGACGCCTACGCATACTCGCAGTATCCAAAGAGCGGGGGAATCAGCGGTCACTTCTAGGTCACAAAGCGGTAGCTCATCTGATGCTTCTTTCTATCGGAGGGGTGTTGAATAGTGAGTGTTAATCCGCCAGCTTTGACGATTGCTTTGGGTTCTGTCGGCATTCCCCAAGTTGACGTCATCGACGGCCTGGTACACCTTGGCGCCACCAAAGAGGTCAGCAGTTGGGAACTTAGGCTTCAGAACTGGAACGCCAAATACAGCCCAAACGGCACATACCCGCTAAACGCGGGGCAGGACGGCTACATCTGCATTGGCAGAGGCGCCAACGTTCCACAACTAATCACCACCCGCACCGAGAGCATAAAGTACCAGTCAAACACCACAGAAAACTACGTTATAGTCGCTGGCCGCTGCTGGGGAGAAAAACTCTTCCGCCAAACCGTAACCAAAGACTACTCAGGCTACAGAGGCGAAGCTATAGCCAAAGACCTCTTGGATTACTATTCAGGATTAAGCCATGTACGTGGTAGCACAGAGCTAGTTGAGGACACAGACACAACCTTTACCGATCTAAAAGTGCAGGATACCCAAGTTTGGGATATGCTCCAAAAAATCGCCTTTGAAAGCGACAAGAACGGTGCCATTGGCTATGACTTTCGGACTGCACCGGATGGGAAATTCGAGTTTTTCCCAAGAAGCACCAAAACAAGCTCCGTCAGCCTCACAGACAAGATAGAGGCTTACGAGTACTGGAAAGAAATCATCGCCATCAGAAATAAAATTACCATCTACGGGGCTGCCGATAAAAGCTCTCCCTTGGATAAAGCCGAGACTGTTGAAAGCCTCTCGCCTGCAAGCGGTGCGTGGACCTTGTACGCTGGCATTTCCATGACGCTTGATGCAACCAAAACATATGGGGAAGCCGCAGCAAGCATAAAGCTTGTTAGTGGTTCAAACTACTACGGCGGACTCTACTTAACTTTCAACACACCGCAAAACCTCAACACATACCCCAAACTCTACTTAGCCCTCCTACGCGATACACATATCCGAGCAGACGGTTTTAGCGTTGAACTCTTCGATACCTCATATAGAGCCGCTGGGCAGGTCCTTAGCAACGTTAACGACAACGACCCGTCAGCATTTGCCCTCGACGTCGGCGGAGCCTTTGCAGCCAACTGGCATCCACAGGCAGGCTTTGACTGGACACAGGTAAGCATTGTTCGAATTGACGGTTGGTTAGTTGACACCCTTACTTCTGGGACATTTTGGGTTATGCAGTTATTCTTTGGCGGCGCACGCTACAGCAGCATGCAGCAGAATACGGCTAGCCAAGCTGCCTATGGACTCAGAGAGTTTGTGGATACTGACGAGGAGCTTTGGAGCGACACCGAATGCTTGCTTAGGGCTAGGGCTATTCTCGCCAATATGAAAGACCCTTCCGAATACATCACTCTAAGGAGCACAGTCATCGATTATGGAAATACTCCCCTTTTCGCCGCTGACATGATTCCAGTTACACTGCCAAACGAGAACGTCAACGGCAACTTCCGCATTTTAAGCGCTGAATACCATGTCAAAGCCAAAACAGACGATTTAGAGATAACTTTGGAGCTTGGGCGCGAGAAATCACTGCTGGCGGATTACGTGTACGCTTTGCGGTCCAAAGTGGACCACATTAACAGATACAAGGTTGCGAGGTTATAACAAATGAAAACAAGTTTGCGAAAGACAATTGAGGGTTTGAATCCAGGCGATTTAGTTTGTTGCAGTTGGTGCGACGCTTCGGTTGGCAAAAGCAGCGGTTCAGGCACGGCCATAGATGTTCCTGTGAAGAGTTGGGGCATATATGTTGGCCTCATCGGCGACAAAGTTAAGCACATAGTGCTAGCTCAGAACAGTTTCCGCTACTCCGACGGCCTATTTGATTTGGATTATACCGCGGTTCCGTTAAGCTGGACTGTTGACGTGTCGGTGCTGATTAAAGAGCATGTTCCAAAAGAGTTGGCGGGAAAGCTGGTTAATAGTTTTATGATGGGTGGACATCGGTCGCTTAATCGTCCACGTACATTTCAGCGTAGAATTTTTCAGCAGAGGTTGAGCATAGATGGCAGACCCTATTAAGCGTGCTCTAACAAGAAGGCGCAGGATTCCAGGTCGCCCTGTTATAATCGAGGAGCCTAACGAGAAGCTCGTGCTTGGCGTTAAATTCGGCATAGGCATGACCGTTTGCCTATCACTTTTGGAGATTGCACACATGGCTTTCATGGGAACATGGAACAGCGAAATTTTCGCTGCAATCACTGGCTTGAGTGGAACTGTTATGGGCGTTTTTGTGGGGCAGAAATCATGACACGAAGAAGAAAAGATGAATTGGTGGAAAATAAAAAAAATATTTTTTTTCCACACATCGTTTATCGTTCCTTTAGCCGAATCACCAGAAAACTCACTGCCAAAGACTTTGTTGACGCTGACTCCTTCAAAGCAAGGGATGATATCATGCGCATTTTTGCAGCGGAATGCTTTGAGTTAGCTCAGAAATTCGCTGAAGAAAAAAACGAGAAACTTGCCCTGCAATACACAAAGTTGTCAGCAAAGATGCTGGGTCTTTCGTTGCGTCCCAAGAAGCTCAGTGATTTGGATGAGATTAAGCGGGTTTTAGCAGAGTTGAAGGCTCAGGAAAAGATCGAGTAAATGTCCTACCACACTGTGCCCAGTAGCATTTCTGGCATTTGGCGTGAAATTGAGAAAATACAGGCGGTTAAGGTTTCAGAAGAGGATAACCGCAGGGTTCGTTTTTGCGCTAAAGTTTTAGCTGAGTTGAGCGGCCAGAAGGTTGACGTGGTTTTTCGTAGGATTAAACCGCGAAGTGAAGAGGACCTTTGCAGCATTAGAGTGCTGTTTGCTAAATGCCAAGGGTACAGTTTGGAAGAGTTAGGGGAAGACCCTGTTTTTTCTGAGGTGTTTATGAATTTTCACCCCAAGAGCTACCAGCTAAAATTTCTTGTCAGCCAAGCGAGACAGGAAACCATGCTCTGGACCCGTCAGGGTGGAAAGACAACCTCTGAGGGCGTGAAGTTTTTTAAGCGCCGAGTTCGACGCCCAGGTACTCAAGCAACCGTTACCGCGCCAGGTTTTAGGCAGTCCAAACTTGTCATTGAAAAATTGTCTGATACTATTTTCAATATGGACCCTGTGGCGCGGAAAGCTTGGGTTGAGAAAGTCCTAAGAACCGCAATTCGTTTGCATAACCGTTCCAAGTTTAAGGCGTTTCCATTTAGCCTTGAAAAGCTGAGGGGCGAAACCAGTGACGATGTGATTGTCGCGGAAGCGGCTTTCATTAAAGAACTTGAAGAGTTGGTGCAGGGCACTTTGATGCCTCAGATGGCTACCCGCTACGATAAGGGTTCAATTATTTGTCTTGACAGCACGCCGTGGGATAAGAAGTGCTATTATTACAAAACGCTTAATGTTGCTGAGGTTTCCCAGTTCTGGACGCCCTTCATTGCCGACTATCACGAAGCGGTTAGGGAGGGCTTGATTTCTCAAGAGTTTATCGATTTGCAGCGGCGGCAACTTGACCCAGACCGTTTTAGCCGCGAATACGAGCTACAATTCACCGAAGACCATGGACGCTGGCTTAGCCAAGAACTAATCACCGCCTGCGTAGACCACAGCATTGTAGAGCCATGGCATTTTGAAGATTCCTTTGAGGACTTAGATTTCTGCGCTGGATTAGATGTTGGCCAGCAAAACGATAACGCAGCCCTCAGTATAATCGAGTTGCAGGGTGAAGCTCGGTTTCTGCGTTATAGTTACCTATTTCCGCTCGGTACTCCGTATGATGTGCTCACGGCTCATCTCAAGGTGATAACTGACCGCTGGCACATCAGAAGAACGCTAGTCGATGCCACGAATGAACGGGCGCTAGCCGAAACCATGACAGCGCAAATTGACGGCGTCGAAGGTATAGCGTTCACTCAACCATGGAAACAAAAAGCCGCTGGTTTTCTTAAGCAACTGATGAGCAAAAAACAGTTTAGGTACTATTTTGACCCTGAAGTCGTCGCTGGCTTAGCTATCGAACAGTTCGAGGTTTTAGCAGGCAAACCAAAAGCTGAGGGCGAGGGCGAAGTAAGCAAGGAGCAGGGTGAACTTGAAGGGAACATTCGGTTCTATCATGCGCCTGGGACTCATGATGACCGTTTCTGGTCAATTTGCCTAGCCGTTGCAGCATCCATAGAGGTTGAGCCTGAACCGTTCTTTGCAGTTATTCCACGGTGACTAAAATGACAAGACGACGAAGTGAACTTTTCCGTATAACCAAATTTCGAAGAGTCTACAATCGAGAAGAAGGCAAATTCTCCTTCAACATAAGCTATGAAACCCACACAAAGGTCACTCCCAGAAGTCTTGTTGTGGCTGAAGCCTTCGGTTTGGGTATTGATGATGCTCAGAGGTTCAAGGTTTTAGACGCTGAACTCAAGATTGGGCCTCAAGACATCGTCTACATTACGGGTGATAGTGGCAGCGGCAAAAGTGTGTTGCTACGCGCAATCAGGGCTGATTTGGGAGAAGAAGCTATTGATTTATCTGAGGTTGCAGTGGATCCGGACAAGCCTTTGATTGAAACAGTAGGCGCAACAGTTGAAGAAGGCTTAGAGTTGCTAAGCAAAGTGGGGTTAAACGATGCTTTTCTCTTTCTACGCACATACAACCAGCTTAGTGATGGACAGAAGTACCGTTACCGAATCGCCAAACTCGTCGAAAGCGGCAAGCAGTGGTGGCTGATGGATGAATTCGCCGCCTGCTTAGATCGGGACACAGCCAAAATCATCGCCTACAACCTACAAAAGCTAGCTCGACAACAAGGTAAAGCAGTCATAGCAGCCACCACCCATAGCGACCTCCAAGAGGACTTGAAGCCCACCGTTTTGGTGCGTAAGCGGTTTGGCGAAGAAATCCAAATCAATTACTACCCAAACGAGTCAGCTACTGAATGCAGTCTTGTTAAAGAGATGAAAGTTGAAGAGGGGAATAAAGAGGATTGGCGTAGACTTAGCGGTTTCCATTATCGAGGACACAATGTTGCAGTTCCCCGCAAGATTTTCCGCTTAGTAAGAAAAGACGAACTCTGCGGCGTCATAGTGTACAGTTATCCACCGCCAGCCTGCTATGGTAGACGAATAGTGCTTCCAAGAATGACTATTCAGGAACTAAACAAAAAATTAAGCATCATTAACCGAGTGGTTATTCATCCAAAATATCGGACAATAGGTTTAGGTGCCAAACTTATTCGTGAGACACTACCCATAGCTGGCACTCCTTACGTTGAGATGATTGCTGTTATGGCTAAGTATAGTCCGTTTGCAGAAAAGGCAGGCATGCAAAGAATAGCTCAGCAGCAAGCCGTTAAGAGCATTTTAGCTGTTTCTAAAGTGCTCTTAGCGTTGGGTTTTGACTTGCAATTTTTGGGCAGCGAACGCTATGTTAGAGCAAAGCTTGAAAGTTTAAATCCTGTGCAAATAGGACCGCTAAAGGAGGCTTTCATAAAAAGTAAGCATACAAGGTTTAAGAAAGAGTTTGCAGTTAGTCGCCATCAACCTTTTGGGAAAACTGATGACTACATAAACAGCATACAAAATGCAGATAATATAAAAATAGGGAAGCTTATCAAGCTGGCTGGAATGCTCTTGCAGACTAAAGTTTACTTGTTCTGGGAAAAAGCTGTAAAATAATAGAAGAACTTGGGCAGTTATAATCGAGTTAACGCTTTAATATTACTATCTTTCAATTACAGTTGGCTTTGAGGTTGTAGATGGTGGAGCGGCAGGAAGCTGTTTTGGTTCTAAGAGAACTTCTTCGGGTTTGCCCTGATTTGATGAATCAAGCAGTCTCTTTAGACACAAGCTTTTTAGCCTCCGAGCAAATCGGGGGGGGGAACGAAAATTTCGCTTAGAGGCATCCTAAATGACAACTCTCGCCAATGTTTACAGCCCATACTTGAAAAGCACAAGTTGACCCTAAAAGAAACAAACGATACCATAACCATTTATCGTTCGCAATAAGCTTGTTAAAGAGCCAGTAATTAAGTTGATAAAGTGCCTGAATTAGCAAATGTTTACTTGATAGCCCATGTTTTTAATTACTCTGTAGTTGATTCGTTTCAGGTTTTACAAGTCCTCGTTTGAGAGCTAGGAAAACAAAGAATTGCGAAAAAGCAGCCACTGTTGCAGATATTAGGATATGTACTGTGTTAATATCGCCTGCTAGAGCGGTTCCTCCTAAAGTACTGAAAAAAGTGATTCCGCTAGTAATGATTGCATCTATGAGCGCGTTTCCCCAATCAAATTTTTGTTCTATCGCAGAGGTCTTATTGTTTATACAGCAAACTCGGAACCCTCTGACTGTTAACGTTGGGTTTATGTTTTTTAAGCAATTTATGAGTCTGCCTCTAATGGTTAAGGTAAGTTTTACCAAAAGTTATTTCGCCTCCTCAATGTTTGGATAACTGCTTTGTGCCAAAAGAAATTATCACATTCAGTTACCTAGTAACCTTATGGTTATTAGCTAGACGTGATGTTTCTGAAACTACACGGCTAACTTAAGAACGGTTCTCAATCTCTAGGATATCACCGTTAATAGAAGACAAGTTGTCTTCGAAGCGTGTGTTTATTTTGGATCTTAGAGACTTGTTTGCTTCAAAGGGCAGACAAAAAATCATAGAAGTGCTGTCATTGCATAGAGAGTTAAATGTTATGCAACTGGTAAGCCGGGTTGGTGGTAGATATCCAGAGGTGAACAGAAACCTTGCTATTTTAGAGGGTGAGGGTATTATAATAAGTGAGTATCGAAAGCAGGTCAAACGTGCAAAGGTTAGAATAATTAAACTAATCAAGGAAAATCCTCGAACTCAAAAGTTAATTAGAGCATTAAGAGACCTGAAGGAAGATTAGAACACCAGCAGTTGCTCGTCGATCTCGAAGTTATCATTACCGAAAAGTATTCCGTCAATAAGTAGATTAAGGTAGACCATAACTGACCTATTCACAAAAAAGAGGTTTAAGGAAGAATTTAGGTACTTACTGCTTTCGCTTTTTCCTAAATAAAAGAATGAGGAACACGACAACTACTAGAATGACGATGACGGCTATAACGGCAAAAATAATTATTTGAAGGTCAGCAGATAGTGAAACTGTCTTTTCCATGGATGCGTTTAATGTAACGTTCTCTTGTACCTGCGTTTGGTTTTGGTTAACTCTTATTGTGTACTCGCCTATCTGCGTCTCTCCATGCTCTGAAATTTCCAGAGCCGGTAGTTCGAATTGTGCTGTACCCTCGCTTGAAGTGGTCTGTTCAGCTACAAGAGAATTATTGGCTTGAGAGTATATTTGAACAACGGCGTCCTGTACAGGCGTTCCTTGGGACTCAACAAGAACCGTTAGATACCAGTAGGTACGAACAATGCCTTGACCAAGATTAGATGTATCAAGTTGGTCGTAAGTAGAGTTAATTACATCAACGTATATTGGACTAATATTATTCGTTACAACTATACTGTCAATATGTGAATCGACTAAACGAGAATTACAAGATAGCCGTAGCTGTCCTGCAGTGGAATTGGTGATTCGAATCTGAGAAGTACCGCCACCGCCATATGCATCGACTGTGCTAATGTGAGAATTTACCGCCTGCAAAGTTGCATTTACTCTCTCCAGTATGATGCTTTTTGCCAAATTAGACTCCGTAATGTTAATGCCCGCGTTATCATACAGTATAAAATCGAATATGAGACTTTCAATTTTAGAGTTATTCTGCATAACAATTTTTGAGTTCTCGTATAGTTTGTATGAATACTGGCCTTTTTCAAAATCAGGATACAATACGCCATTATCAAGTATTAGGATAGAGTTACCGCTCATTACTAAATTTCCTTTTAAATTTAGTTGAGCATCTTTGATTAGTAGAACATCATTATTACCAAGAACAAGATCGCCTGTGTGCATTGTAATGTTTTGTTGACCTACCGTTGATGCTTCTTGAGGACTAAGTAATGAGGATTCATTATCTGCTGATGCGATGGGAGCCCATGAAAAAACCGTACTAGCAAATGTGAATAAAAGCAAAGCAATCAAGGCGTGAGCTCTCAACCCATTTATCCTATTCATCTACATGGTACACCTTATCTGCTACATCAAGATTTAGCACAAATAAAGCTTACGATAAATGCAGAAAAATTGTTCTGACTTTGCACAGTAGCAGTTTAAAGTTCTGAAAAAAGAAAGGAGATGCTTAGGCTTCTCAGTTTGCTAGCCAAAGCTTTGATTGACTATCAGTAGTGTTTTTCTACTATGTCATGTCCGAGCCCTGATTCATCCCAGACCCAACGGTCGTCTTGCATGTTTCCGCTAGATAAAAAGAAGTTCTGATTGTTTCTCACTATACCGTTAGATACTATATGGATTCCGCTTCCGCCTTTTCCTGCCGTTGTTTTTTCGTGATTGAAGTTTATGAGACAGTAGTCAACTAAACCGTTAATGTACATGCCATCGCATGGTTGACTTGACCATACGTTTGCTTTTATAAACGAATTGTAAATTCGACAGTTTTCGCCTACTTCTATGCCTTTCAGATTTTGCGCGTCTCTGAGTGAAATGCCGACATCGTTAATGTGTGTAAAGGCTCTACTGTTATCGCTTCTGCCGCCAGGTGCAAATTGAATCCCTGTATTTACGTCTTTCATGCGAACATGCTCAATGTGATTTACTTCTGCCCAGCGGTCATCAGTCGCAGTTAGTTTTATTCCTATGTCGCAATTAACAAGGACAACGTTTCTAACTTTACAGTGAACTACGTCTTGTAAAAGAATACCGGTATTGGAGCCATTACCTACAATTACCAGATTTTCAATCCCAGCACTTTTTACCCATTCGCTATCAAAATTTTGGCCAACCGCTATAATTGGATTAGCGCTTGATGTTACTGTTATTTGTTTACTACCAACGCCTCTCAGAAGTCCATCACTAGCCAGATTGATTGTTGAGCTTAAATTTTGGTTAGAAGTATACTGTGTTAAGGTCAAATTTTTTCACCTCCTATTGATCTTATAGTAAAGAAACCTTAGACGAAATTAACAAAGGCGCTTTCGTGCTTTAAAGGAGACGTGATGTTCCTGTAACATCCCGTCTTTTTTAAAACAAAAGGAAACAATTACATTTCATGGGAAACCCGCCCAAAGCATGAAACTGTTGTTTGTAGGAGGTGAAAATTTTGACTGTAATAGAATATACCACCACTCAAAACCTAAGTTCTACGATCAATCTTGCCAGTGATGGCCTTTTGAGGGGCGTTGGAAGTAAACAAATCATCATAAACTCAACTGCTAATCCCATTATTAGCGTAGCTTCAAATCTAAGCGACCTAGTAAAAACCGCTTTGATTGAAAATGTGATAATTTTCGGGAACGGAACAAACACAGCGATTCTTTTGCAAAACGTTTTCAATTGCCAAATCAGAAACGTCAGCATCGTCAACTGCGATACGGGAGTAAAACTGACATCAACAGGAAGCGGTTGGAGTCAATCCAATCACATTCAACATGTTCGCATGTCATACGTTAATAAAGGCGTACAATTTGCTCCTGGAGGCACAAACAACTTTGGATTTACTCACATTGAAGATGTCAACATTTCCTTGAATAACTCTCAAAATCTCAATGGCATTGAAATCGGCACTGGATGCAAACCTTACAGTTCATTCATCAAAGCGAATGTTTGGTCAAGTCAACAATGTAACGGCATATACTGTGACGGCGAAATCAAGTACTGCTTAATTAATTTCAATCACGAAAAAACAACCTCAGGTGCGGCTGGCTGTGGCGTTTATCTAGGGTCAAACGCAGTAATAGGTAGCAGCATAAATCAGAGTTTCTTTGTAGCCGCAGGAAACTTGGGATCAGCAGTATGCAACCCATACAGTAAAGCAAACGACATTGTATACAAGACCTATTAGGCACTGATCTTAGACAACTTTACTTTTCTCCTTTTTTGTTAACTCTTTTTTTAACCTCTTGACGAAATTATTCGTTTAGGATTTTATCAAGCCCTTTCTAAAAGGAAAGGGGTAATTCAAGGTTCGCCTTAGCTTTTAAAACAATGATACTTTCTTAAAGGAATATTTGCAATTGACGAGCCTCAAAATTATGGTAAAATAAGTCACCACAAGCGTATTGTTGATCCTGTTCTAATCTTATGCCATCGTTCTCTTGACGAGGTTGCCTAGAATCAACAGGTCTGTCCAATATTTCGATGACTTTAATTAATATCGTAGTTTTAGGGCTTTCTCGATTAAGACTAACAATGCATTTGCGACCAAGGCGATTATAAATAATAATACCCTCCTTCTCCAAAATCCGCAGATTACGCATAACTTCGTTATAGCGGCAGCCCGTCTTGTGAATTAACTTCATAATTCTGATTTTCATTACATGCGACAGCACCCTCAATATCTTTTGTCGGCATTTAGATGCTAAAATCTCGCTTGGCTCCAAGACAATACCTCAGTTGTAGGAGGCCCCCTGGACCGAGGCATACCTGAATAGACTATAGCAAGAGAGCATACTTAGCTCTATACTTTAGGACAATTGTACAAAAAATTAGGACACTGTTAACTTGAGATTTTAGGTATACAATATACAGTCGATATGGCGCATCTTTTTGGTTAGGCTAAAAATCATAAAACTTATGATGATTAAGAATGCTTACGTTTTAAGTAGACCAGTAAACTTATGCTCACAATAACCACAGACACTATACCAGCGGCTATTATTGGTGCGGTTGGAAAAGACCCTGACTCGTCTCCGTTCGTAGGTGTTGGAGTCGTTGTTGGTGTGAGTGTTGGTTCATTGATCTCGGGGGGGCTCCAGCACCGTTTGTAGGGTGAACTAAGGGATTAGAATCAACGAAGGGAAAATCAGACCAATCGGTTTTATTATAGTTGTATGGTGTGTCCCAAATACCTGTGTGCCCTATTTCTTTAGCATCAGGATACAAAGTTTCATAGTCACTCCAATAATTCCTATCAAAATTAAGCCTACCATACAAAGCAAGAAATATTCTACAATTAA
>JAAZBP010000122.1 GCA_012513715.1 Thermoproteota archaeon
AAAATTCCAACTCTAACAATTAGGGGATTTATAGTCTGCTGTACAAACGAAAAAACCAAATCCATTGAGCAAAAGCTCGATTGGGGTAACGCCCTCATAGACGCCATGATCACAAGCGCTACCACGTTTTTCAGTGCTCTAGGCGGAGGAGCAGTAGCAGGAGTAAACACTATCAACATTATAGAATCAGCCGCAGTAACTTTTACGCTTAATATTGAATCTTCCTATCTTCCAAAGAATGAGGTGGTTTTTGTTTTGGGTGCCCCTGATTCAACGCCTCAGAATTCCTCAGACACCTCGCTGGCTATACCACCAAAGAACGGAGTCGTCTCACCAATTGAGCAGTCGTCAAATTTGACCTTTATGTTCGTAGTCCCAGCAGAAAGCCTCCCTTATGGTATGAGACCGTAGAAAAGCAACACCATCTAAAACTCTCGCATATGTAATTGGTTGAGATGAACTTAGAACATTGAAAACAAAGAGCAACCACGAAACTTTAGGGCTTTCCAGATTCAGAAAACTGAATTACGAACGGTAAGGTCGTTGCTTTTTTTGCTCCCTATCTATCTGGGGGGGTAGACATCAGTGACGCGGAAGAGAGCAAAAGGCTTGTTTTCGTTTATATCACAACCCTGCATTTTTTGCAGTATTATGATATATATTCCAATTTGCTATCTAAATGCAAACCCCGTTCTAAAGAAACCGAGTTTTTACGCATAGCATAAAGTTGAAAAATAGTGAAACTGAAATCTATATTCCACCAAAGTACATCATCCAAAATACCATAACAAAGAAGAACTAAAAGTTGTAGTTGATGTTGATTTAAGTCTAAGCTATTGGTCAACCTAACCTGCGCGTGTAAACTAGGCGCAGTATTCCATATATTCTTTGAAAAGTTACCGACTTATAAGTCATCTAGGGCTAAAGCAGTTATTACACTAATTGCTTTTTTAGTTAAATGTTTGTCTTCACTAATTAATTGCAGATTTTTTGTCCTTGCAAAATAAACATATGAAGCATCATAAAAAGTAACATTCAACTGCACCGCGGTCTCAAGTATCTCCTCCTCACTACCCACCGCAGCCAATACATCCATTATCGACAAGGTACGCCTAATTGTTTTTGCCAACATTTTCATTTCCTGACCTGAAATCTTTGCCTGCAACACATAATCTTTCCAGACTATATTTCCCAATTCGTACCTCGCAAGCTCTAATGTGCAGTTTCCAGTTAAAACCTCAACCTTGTTTTCTTTGATAGCCCTAAAAATAGCAGAAGAATCAAAAAGATATTTCAATGGATACCCCGGTCCTCTCTTATGCTTTTCACTATATCATCCATGCTTACTTTGTCAAACGTTGGTTTTAGCTTGTTTATTTCTTGTTTTAACTCTTCAATCTCTCTTCTCTTTACTTCGTCTTCAAGAGCTTTCCGAAGAATCTTGGATGGCTTAATTTTGAGATGTTTAATTTTTTCTTTAAGCTGTTTTGGAATTTTCGTTGAAACCGTGACTGAATCTTGCACTAAATTCTCACCAAAAAATATTACTTAAAAGTAAGATAAGAAAGTTTTCCATAAAACCAGAAAAAACGGAAACAAAGGCGGTACCGCAACTTAGAAAATGATTCAAACCCCACAAAATCAGCATGCCACAAATACAGAAAAACTACGAGTACACCAGTCTATTTTCTTCCGATAAAATTAAAAGTATGTTGTGACCAATGTCGCAAACACACTCAAAACCGACCAGAGGTAGAGTTATTGCTGATTTTATTCTAGCCGTTGATAGTATAAGCAGCCCAAGGTGGATTTCATATTTCCTGATATTACTTACTGCATTATTTTTTGGGCAGTAAAGCAATCGTTGTTAGAAGAGCTATTGTTCGGGTTACACTTGTGAAATCTTAACATTCTCAAATCGAAGCTTAGAAGAATGATGCAGATTTTTTTAAGTAAAAAAATGAAACCTAATATAAGCTGTTCTTTCCCTAATAATAACCTTGCACGTGGTGGTCGCGAATTTCGCCAGTATCTGCCCACACCTCAATATAATAGCCGTCAATCCAGTAGGGTAGCCCTAGTTCCTGATATACTTCTAAACTAATATATTCAAAATTCACATTAATAGACCATACAGGTCTAGAGTCTGGATTGTATTTTTGTCTATCACTTAGTAATGCTTCTACCATGGGCGTTATTGTTCGATTACCATTTTCTTTTGCGTATTGCTCAGCAAGAGGCATTGCGATTTTTACAGCTTCATCAGCCGTAATTTTAACATCATCAAAAGACGTGAAGCTTACATAAATAGAAAGGGGTCCCTGATACCATATTTCGCCAGTATCCGCCCAAACAGCAATATGATAACCATAAATTTGGTTCAGTCCTCTGCCTTTTATTGCTTCAAATTCTACTTCAATATACCACTCAGGTCGGTCATCGTTTATCAGTGATGGTTCTGCTGTGTTTGTTATTGCCCGGTTGTTTTCTTTGGCGTATTGTTCAGCAAGGAGTATTGCGATTTTGCCTGCTTCATCCGCAGTTATTTTAACCTCAGCAGGACAATTGCCATTAGTAGCAGAAAGTAGACCAGCCGACAATACATTCGAGTTTTGACTGTCGACTATGGGGTTGAAAGCTAAGCATAAGGCGATAGCTAGGACGGCGCTGAAAACTATTAACAGAAATAAACCATAAACACTTTTTTTGCCCAAAGTTGATCGCCAACTTATTAGTAACAATTTATTCTTTTAAGCCTAAGCAGTAGAACACACCGTACATAAACCAGAACATATGCGTATGTAATTTGTATTGATAAATAAAATAACTAAAAACTATTCCTCTGGCACCACATTTTTTGAAGAGGTCGTTTTTTTCCAAAAATTAGGGTATAATTATACACATTTGTAATGAAAAGTTCAAGTTTAAATGTGTAAGTTCAAATCATCTGTTCAAAAATTTTTTAGGTGCAAGAGTCTTTACCACCCCAAGCTACAGGTTCAAAACCAAACTGCTTCAACCTGTCTTAGAATTATAATGACAAGTCAATTATATTCCTCAAAAATTATGCGACAGCAATAAGAATCCCAACTCATAATACAGTATAAGGGATTTATTATAAAAATAGGCGTTACCGTGCATAGAGAAGGAAAATGGTACATTGCTACAGAACCAATTAGTAGAGTGACAAGTCAAGGCAAAACCTGTAAGGAGGCTTTAAAAAATTTTAAAGAAGCCTTTGAACTTTGGTTTGAATGCGCAGAAAACTGGGAAAAAGACATAGCATTGAAGGGAGAACCCATCGCCACAATGGTTTTAGACATAAAAGTTTAAGTTTTATCGGCTAATTCAACAAACTCATCAACTGTAATTCATACCTGAAACAAAATCCCCCTAATAGTTCCGACTGCAATTTCACTGTGATTTGGAATCACAACAGTTCTTCGTGCACCATTATAATAACCCTTAAAAATTATGTGGCTGCCACGTTGCCTGATAGCTTAAAAACCAAGTTTCCGCAAAACCTTGATTACTTGCTGACATGAGTACGGTTTAAGGCCCAAATAGAATCCTCAACAAAAGTAAAGAGCCACTCTATTGAAATAATTTGCGTCATTATGTTTGAATATTTATCTTGGTTTAGAATCAAATATAATAGCTGAATTTTGATTCAATTTCCATCAAATATTCCAAAGTTAATTAGATTTTAGTTCCAAGCTCTTCTGCCCACTTTTGAATAGCATCTATATCTCTAGTGTCATATACTCCTGGCGCTGTTTCTTTGTAGTTTGCAGCAAGTTTGGATCGTTCATTTTCCATGCCCTTTCTCATTATCCAGGACATCGTGTTGAAGTTGTATATTGCTCCAAAGAAGCCTAACGCAACAGGTTTAAGGTTGTATTTGGCGGCTTTTTCATCTAGATATTTTGTTTTTGCATTTGCTGCTATTTCTGGTTTATCAGGATTTAGTTTTTCAGCTGCAGACCCACAATTAACATATAAAGCCAGATTCTTTTTAGCTAATTCTTGTTTGTATTTTTTAATGAAATTTTCAGGTTCACTGTTCCAGCATCCTATTTGAATTCCGCTACCTACAATGATTAAGTCGTATTCTGTTATAGACCGGATTTTTTCTTTTTTAGCGTCTACAACTTTGGTTTCTACACCTTTGTTTTGGAGTGCCTGAGCGATTTCTTGAGCTGTTACTGCAGCTGTCCCTGTTTTTGTGCCGTAAACAATCAAAGCTTTCTGCATATTAACCACATAATTTCATATTTGATATAAGTTATTAATTATATTTTTGTATAATACATTTTAGCGCATTTATTTTAGAGTAAATATAACTGTTCAGAGATAGAAAAGTTAGTGTTTAAGGGGTTAACAGTTTTTTTAGGCGCTGCACAAGCATTTCGCGTTCGCTGGGTTGCCGCGTCCATAAATCACGGTTTTCTCTGAATTGTTCACCAGTGATTTTACCCTGTTTTTGTAGGACACCGAGTAACTTCATAAAATCCTGTAGGCTTAACTGTTCGTCGGTAACAATAAAGCTTGATCTTCGACTGGTTGATGGGGCTGTTTCGGCTGATTCAGTGTCTGGCGGCGGATAGGTGTGGTATAGAAAACGGGTAAAATACAAGTTGCTCCAGTTTTTGGTTAATTCCAAGTTGTTTTTGGCTCTTAACAATTCATTAGTGAAATGTTCATATTCTTGACCAAAAGAAAAAAACTTTGTTTTCCAAACTTGCATATCAGCAACCCGGTTAACAAAGTGCTTAAGGTGCTGAACACTAAATATAGGCAGTAATGTTTCTTTTTCATAGTTAAAACAGTAAATAATTTTTAGGGCAAGTTGCATGTTCTGTCCAAATCCGCCTATCCGTTCCCAAGGAGCATCTATTTTCTGTGCAAGAGAAACGCGGTCATCAACTACAGTTCTAAGTAGCTTTTTGAATTCTTTGATTTGTAGGCGAGCGTTACGGTAAGCGTTTGTGCTGTTAATTGTGGTTTGAACTAAAGGTCTAAGAACTGTTTCCATCAGATTAAAGAATATGCCTGTTTCATCAGGGTTTACTCTGAATAGTTTATCAGGGTCCAGCCACTCTATTTCTCTGAGGTTTTCAGTAAACCTATATTTTTGTCTAAAATCTTTGAGTGAACCAAGCGTTATGGCTACTTCATGTTTGATTGAATTGTTACTGTCAAATTGACTTGCTTTTTCAAGCAGTGAGTTACTTCGAGACATAAGACCATTACCAATGTAATATTTGTGGCAAAGAGAAGACTTAGATATAACGGTTAAACTTACCGGAATTTAACCATGCGATGCCGCCAACAGATACCAATGAAGAATAGCCAAATAAATATGTTTCATCCTGCAGTATGCAATAATAGAATTCTTCTTTTACCAATGATTGAGGACCCCGTAGTTAACAAAAACTTGTTATATGCAAAAAATGGCTATAGACTCCATTTGAATGTTATTATTTTTACTCAAAACAGAAAAATAATAACATTTAATTCGAAAAATAGAGCGGGGCAAACAAAAAAACAAAAAAACCCAATCAGAGATTAATGAAGCAGCAAACTTATTGTTAACACTACCAACACAAACAAGGTGATTAGCATATATTTGCTGTTTTTCTCCCAACTGAAATATATAAATGACGTAATAGCTCGAGTATACGGCGTCAGAATCAAAACTATTATACCCAAAGTCATAAACAGCAAAGCACTCTCTGATACGAAAAGATTAGAGAATTTTTCTATAACGAAAACAAAAAAGTTTTCGCCAGTAATGTAAACGTTTGGCGATGAAGAAAATTCGAGAGTACCGTAGGCGCCATAATAAAGCGCTATGCCAACTACTTCCAGAACTACACTTACAGCTACACCAAAAATTATCAGATAACTAACTATGGTTTCTAGTTTTGATTCATTAACTCTGGAGGCTACACTCATAGGGCAGTTACTCCTTTGTAGAGCATCTGAATAATTAGGAAAATAACTATTGCAAAAAACAGAATCCTCAGGTATTTATCAGGTATTCTACTTAAGATTCGACCGCCAAAAAAGGCGCCTACAGTTGCACCTACAGCCATAGGAGCCATCAAAGTCAAATTAAGTAAACCAGAAAAGAGGTAAACACTAACACCTGCCAACGCTGTCATGCCTATTACGAAATTACTGGTTGCACTGGATACTTTAGGCGGTATTTTTAAGACTTTTTCGTGAACTATAACTTTGAATGCTCCTGCACCTATTCCAAGCATCCCCCCTGCTAAACCAGCCACTAACATTCCTAAACCTCCCAGAAACGCGTTAGTCGCCTTATAGTGGATTAATTGGTTTTTTGCCCGATCAAAATAGTTTCCTTCTAGTGAAAGCCATTTAGAAAAACGGTCCTGTCGGGTAGCAGGAATGTACCCATCTTTTAGAGACCCCCTAATTTTTATGAAGGATGTTAAAAGAAAACCAGCAAATAAAAAGTATAGAAAAACAGGAGCTATAATAACAGTTATTGTTGCTCCAATTATGGCACCTACGATTGTGAACATTTCAAGATACATTGCAATTCGGATGTTGGTTACTTTTTCTTTTACAAAAGACACAGCTGAACCGCTTGAAGTGGCGATTATAGCAACCATGCCACATGCAACTGCCTCCTTCACTGGGACACCGAAAAGAACAAGAACCGGAATTAGTATGCTGGCTCCGCCTAAACCAGTAAGGGAACCTAAAAAGCCTACAAGAATAGAAAGCAAAAGCAACGAAACCATGTCAATCAATGTGGCATCTAATCTGCAAAAATAGAAAATGCTAATTATTAAACTACACTACAAAAACACCTAAAAACACTAAACGAAAACATTTTGCGCTACAATTTTAGGTAAAAAAGGAATAAGAGATTTTGGCAAAGCATATTAAGAATGGGCGATTTCATGCATAAAGGTCAGCTAAATGAAAAAGAAAGTGTTCATTTCAGGTCCCATTATAGGTAGAGAAAAACAACAGGATTATCGAAGAATAATCACAGATATAGCTGCAAAAATGGATTTAGAAGTTATTGACCCTTGGAAAAGAGAAAGAGTACTCTTCAATGGAACAGAGGAATGCTGGTGGGATAAGGTGCCAACGTTTGATTTTGTACAAAGAGACCTTGACGACGCTGACAGATGCGACATAATGGTTGTATATTTACCTATTCTTTCAGCTGGAGCCTGTATGGAAATGTTCTATGCCAGACGCAAAGGCAAAAAAATCATTGTTGTATCTGACATAGAGCTTCTCAGTCCATGGATAATCTATCATTCAGATATGGTAATTAAAAGTTTTAGTCAACTTGAAGAAGCAATAAAAAAGCTACTTGACCAAACAGACTGAAAATTTAAGGTTAAATTTTTTGCAGAAAGCCTATATAACGTAGGCACCCTGAAAAGGGCATAACCTGGTGCAAACATTGGATGCACTGACAATTATCCTAATAGCTTTTGGATTAGCTATTGACGCATTCGCAGTTTCGATTGCAAATGGAATGAACAAAACCATTAATCGTCGCAGAGCAGCTTTGTTAACTGCAGGTTTCTTCGGAGGCTTCCAGATGCTTATGCCAGTGCTAGGTTGGCTTGTAGGCTTCAGCCTTGAGAGTGTAATAAAAGAAGTGGACCACTGGATCGCTTTTGGATTACTATCTATTATAGGAGCTAAAATGATTTATGATGGAATAAAAAATGAGAAACAAAAAAGCGTTGCTGATTTGAGGATTAGGTCATTACTTGTTTTATCAGTTGCTACTAGCATAGATGCTTTGATGGTTGGTTTCAGTTTTGCTTTGCTGCAAACTGGAATTTTATTACCAGTTATAGTTATTGGAGCGGTTACTTTTTCTCTTTCAATTATAGGATTCTATTTCGGTTCAGGTTTAGGTCGAGTTTTTGGGGAAAGAATAAAAATAGTTGGCGGAGTAGTCCTGATTCTTATTGGATTGAGAATTCTGCTGGAACATCTGTTTTAGTGTTTAGTGAATTCTTCTCTGATTTTCATTTCTCTGCGTTTACGGTTGTAACCTAAAGAGAAGTCATGGGTGGCATCTCGGATTTTTCGTAGAAGCAACATCATACGGCTGTTTTTATTGAAGACTTTGGGTTCAGGATCACCGGGTAAATAGATTTCTTCATTTTCCTTAGCTAAACCGATAAGTGGAATCTGTAAATGTAGTTTCTGTAACGCAGCTTTGGCAGCGCTAACTTGTCCTGGTCCCCCGTCGATCACTACTAAGTCTGGTAGAGGATTTTTTTCTTCTATTTGACGTTTATATCTACGCATTACTACTTCGTTAACTGCTGCGAAGTCATCTTGTCCAGTGAAGGTTTTGATTTTGAATTTACGATAATTTTTCTTGTCAGGTTTAGCGTCTTTAAAAGTAACCATACCTGAAACTACATGTTCAGTACCTAGATTAGATATGTCAAAGCATTCAATTACACGTGGCAACGTCGGAAGGTTAAGGTTGTTTTGTAAGTCAACAAGTGCAGCGTCAACGTCTAAACGTGATTCAAGGTTTTTCTCTGCAAGCTGCACCAAAGCTAATTTATCTGCTCGACGCGGAATAGTTAAAGAAACAGGAGCTAAACGTCTTGACGATAAGAATTGTTCCAGAGCCTCCTTCTCCTCTGACTCCTGCCAACAGGGTTTATTCAATAATATTTCACGTGGAATCTGATTGGTCGTGTAGTAAGCTTTTAAAAATTCCTGTTCAACCATGGGCTGCAGGTCAACAGTGAACTCTTTTTTGCCCAGAAGAACACCTTTACGTACACCCATTTGTACAGCAAAAACTTTCTCGCCTACCTGCTTAAAAACCAATACATCCTGGTCAAAGCGACGTTCATTATCAACTATCTGCCGCTCAGTTAACAGCCTAATTGACTGTATTTGATTTCGAATTTCAAGAGCTGTCTCATACTGCTTAGCTTCAGAGGCAACCAGCATTTGCTCTTTAAGTTGATCAATTGTCTGCTGGTAGTGACCATTTAGAAAAGCTCGGGCTTGACTAACCTGTTCAGCATATTCTTCCCGGGTTACTTTGCCAGCGCAGGGAGCAGTACAAAGTTTAATGTGATAATTTAGGCAAGGTCTTTTATGCAGATTTTTACAGGTTCGCAACTTAAAGACACGTACAACTAACCGTTGAAGATCTTGACGTGTGTACCCATCTGTGAATGGACCGAAAGATTCCAGTTTACGTGATACCTTGCGGCTAGTAAGTATTCTCGGAAAAGGCTCCCGTGTTAATGAAATGTAAGCGTAGGTTTTAGCGTCTTTCAAGTTTACATTGTATTTTGGAGTATGCTTTTTGATTAGTTGATTTTCAAGCAGTAACGCTTCAACTTCATTGTTAACTATTACCCAGTCTATTTGGCGAATATGCTTAACGAGCTGCTTGGTTTTCGCAGGCAAATCGTTACTTAAGAAATAGTTTTTTACTCTTGAACGCAGATTTTTAGCTTTACCCACATAAAGAATTTCGTCTTCTATATCTTTGTAGATGTAGACTCCTGGATCCGTTGGAACCTCAGAACTCTTAAAGTCCTCACGAGAACATATTTTAATCATTTAGGCTACGTCACTGCCATAGAGGTTTGTTTGGGTTTACAGTTAAGTATCTTTTCTAAAAACATGCCAGTGTAAGAATTTTTAATTTGCGTTAAAGCTTCAGGTGTACCCTGAGCTAAAATTCTGCCGCCGGCTGCTCCTCCTTCTGGACCCAAATCAATAAGATAATCGCAACTCTTGATTACATCCAAATTATGCTCTATAATGTAGACAGTGTTGTCGTTATCGACTAATCGATTAAGCACGTTGATGAGACGTTTTGTATCGTCAAAATGTAAACCAGTTGTAGGCTCATCTAGCATGTAGACTACGTGTCCAGATTTATGTTTGCTTAATTCACGAGTAATTTTTATACGTTGACTTTCTCCACCTGAAAGGGTAGTTGAACTTTGCCCCAGTTTTATGTAGCCTAAACCTACATCTAGAAGTGTTTGAAGTCTACGTGAAACCTTAGGTGTGTTCTCAAAGAATTTCGCTGCTTCCTCAACTGTCATGTCAAGTACGTCGGCAATGTTTTTGCCTTTGTAGAGTACTGATAAGGTTTCTTTGTTGTAGCGTTTACCTTTACAGTCGCTACATTGCACATATACGTCAGGTAGAAAATTCATTTCAATACGCAGCACTCCGTCGCCTTGGCAGGTTTCGCATCTGCCGCCTTTCACGTTAAAGCTGAATCTGCCTTCTTTGTAGCCTCTTGCTTTAGCTTCTTTAGTGGAAGCAAAGATACGTCTTATTTCATCAAAGAGTTTTGTGTAGGTTGCAGGGTTACTTCTTGGAGTGCGACCGATTGGGTCTTGATCTATAACTATAACATTTTGAACTAAACCTGGAACTTTAATTTCAGAGTGTTTTCCTATTTTATCGGTTTTTTCACCGAAAATTTGGCGTAAAGCAGGAATCACTGTCATATTCATTAAGGTACTTTTACCTGAACCTGAGACTCCTGTAACTCCGCAGAGAACACCTAAAGGAAGCTGAACATCTACCTGTTTGAGGTTGTTTTCTTCAGCCCCTTTTACTGTTATATAATCTATTGGAAAGCGTCTTTGGGTGGGCACTTCAATTTTGCAGTTACCTGACAAGTACCTTCCTGTTAGGCTCCGGGGATTAGCCATTACTTCTTGAGGTGAACCTTCAGCTACTATGTGGCCTCCATGTACTCCAGCTCCAGGTCCCATGTCAACTATGTAGTCAGCATGCCGCATTGTGTCCTCGTCGTGTTCAACAACTATCAACGTGTTGCCTAAGTCACGTAGATGATAAAGAGTGTTAATCAGTTTAGAGTTGTCTCTCTGGTGTAAACCTATGCTTGGCTCGTCAAGTATGTAGAGGACACCCATAAGGTTACTTCCAATTTGGGTTGCTAGCCTTATGCGTTGAGCTTCGCCTCCTGACAGGGTTTTTGCTGCACGTGAAAGCGAGAGGTAACCTAAACCGACGTTATTGAGAAATACTAAGCGCTGACTGATTTCTTTTAGCACCTGCGTTGCTATAGTCATTTCTTTTTGGTTCAGCTGAGAAGGTAATTTCTTGAAGAATTCAACTGCTTCTTCAATCGATAAGTCTGTTACATCAATTATGCTTTTACCCATTATCTGCACTGCTAAAACTACTGGCTGTAAACGTTTACCGTTACAGGTGTTGCAGGCGCGGGCAGTCATGAATTTTTCTATATCCTGTTTTCTCCAGTCACTTTCTGTTTGGCGATATAAACGCATAGTCTGCGGTATGACTCCTTCCCAGCCTTCATGCATGTGCATGTTAGCTCCATTTGACCAATTACCGTTTATTGGTTCATGGTCTCCGTAGAGAAGCACGTTTATTTGTTGTTCTGTGAAATCTTTGATTGGAGTAAAAATGTCAAAGCCATGTTTCTTTCCCACCATGGAAAGCTGTTGTGCTCTCCAGCTTAGATCCATTTTTCCGTAAACAGTCAATGCTCCATCCATAATGGAGAGGTTTGGATTGGGAATCACCTTGTCCGCAGTTACCTCCACAATTTCCCCTAAGCCGTGGCAGGTTGGACATGCTCCAAATGGAGAGTTAAAAGAGAACATTCTCGGTTCGAGACTTTCAAATACGATTTCAGGATGGTTTGGACATGCACCAAAAGTGCTGTACATGGTTTCATCTTCGAATCTTTCAAGTTCCCTCTTTTTTTGTCCATCTGATTTTTCAGCATCAATCACTATCATAGTGCCTTTTCCAACGTGAAGCGCCTGTTCAACTGCCTCATTAATCCGTGAACGTTCCTCATCTAAAATTTGAACTGTATCTATAACTGCTTCAATCCAGTGTTTCTCGTATCTAACCAGCTTCAATTCTTCTCTTATAGTCTCAGAGTCATAGATTTTTTGGTCTACACGGATTTTTGTGTACCCCTGCTTTTTTAGGTCCTCAAAAAGTTGTTCATGTGTACCTTTTATGCCTCTAAGTATGGGTGCTAAAAAGATGAGTGTTTTGCCTTTTTCAGACATTATTAAGCTGGCGATGTTTTCTGGGCTTTGAGGGTGAATGCTGCTGCCACATTTTGGGCAATGATGAGTGCCTATACGTGCAAAAAGCAATCTGAGATAGTCATAGATTTCAGTTACTGTTCCCACTGTTGAACGGGGATTTTTGCTTGTGCTCTTCTGTTCAATGCTTATAGCTGGAGATAAACCCTCGATTGAGTCAACGTCAGGTTTATCCATTAATCCAAGAAACTGTCTCGCGTAGGCTGAAAGGCTTTCAACGTAGCGTCTTTGGCCTTCAGCGTATATTGTGTCAAAGGCAAGTGTAGATTTTCCTGATCCAGAAAGCCCAGTAATGACTATCAATTTGTTTCTGGGCAACTCTAAATCAATGTTTTTCAGGTTGTGTTGCCTTGCACCTTTAATTGAAATGGTATCACGCATAATCAAACAGTTCCTTTTCTTGTTATTGCAGAGTCTAGCATCTTTAAAATCGAGAGATTAGAACATTATTGTATCTAAACCGTCAATTTTTTGAGTTAGAAGCTGTATTTTCCATTTTCTTTGACAGCGCTTTATTTAGTTCCTCTATGGCATCGCGGTACTCTATTGCTTTTTCAAAGTTAAGTTTTTCAGCTGCTTCCCTCATTTTTGCATCTAAGTCTATTAGTTGGCGTTTAATATCGGATTTAGCTAAGTGTTTGGTGCCTTTGATTGTGCTTTCTTTAATTGTTACTGCCTTGATGATTGTTGCAGGTGTTATGCCGTGTTGTTGGTTGTACCGTTTCTGGAAGTTGCGGCGGTACCAAGTGATTTCCATAGCACGTTTAATAGAGTTTGTTTGAACATCAGCATACAAGAATACTTTGCCGTTGACATTTCTTGCTGCTCGACCGATAGTTTGGATGAGGCTTCTTTCATCTCTTAGGAAACCTTCTTTGTCAGCGTCTAAAATGAATATTGTAGATACTTCAGGTATGTCTAGGCCTTCACGAAGCAAATTGATGCCTACAAGTATGTCGTATTCGCCTACTCTTAGCTGCCTTACTAACTCAATACGGTCAAGGCTGTCAATTTCACTGTGCATGTACCTAACTCGAAAGCCCTCTTTAACTAAATAGTCAGTTAAGTCCTCAGCCATCCTCTTAGTTAATGTGGTGATTAATACGCGGTCGCCTCGTTCTATGGTTTTCTTGGCTTCCTGCATTAAATGCTGCATTTGCCCAGTGATTGGATACATCTCTACTTCCGGATCTAAAAGACCAGTGGGTCTTGTAATCAACTCTACGGGTTGACCGCTTTTTCCAAGTTCGTACTCTGCTGGTGTTGCAGAAACAAAAAGAACTTTCCCCATTCTGCGTTCAAATTCTTCGAACTTCAGAGGCCTATTATCTAAGGCGCTGGGTAATCTGAATCCGAAGTCAACCAGATTCTTTTTTCTGGAGTAGTCTCCGTTATACATGCCTCTTGCTTGAGGTATAGTCTGGTGGCTTTCGTCAATTATTAAGAGGTAGTCTTTTGGAAAATAATCTATGAGGGTGAAAGGTGGTTCGCCTGGTTTTCGACCGTCAAAGTGGCGGCTGTAGTTTTCCATGCCTGAGCAGTAACCGATTTCTCTTATCATTTCTAGATCGTAGTTTGTTCTCTGTTTTAGCCGTTGAGCTTCAAGAGGCGGAAGCATGGGTAAGCGTGTTTCAAGTTCTTGCTGTATCTGCTCTATGGCTAAGGCATGTTTCTCTTCTGGAACTACATATTGTCTAGCAGGGTACAGGGTGGTTTTGTCTATGCTGTTTTTTACGTTGCCAGATAAGGTGTGTACTTCCTTAATTTTGTTGATAGTGTTTCCGGACAGTTCAATCCGTATGATATCGTTTTCATATGATGGCACTACATCTATGGTGTCGCCTCTCACACGGAATCTGCCCGGCTCAAGCACCATGTCGTTTCGTTCATACTGCATATCCACAAGTGAATGAATAAGGTCTTGACGTTTCATTGAGTTACCAACTGCAAGTTCGATAGCCATGGTGCGGAAGTCTTCTGGGTTTCCTAAGCTGTAGATGCAGCTGATTGATGCAACAATTATGGTGTCGTTTCTACTTACTATGCTTGAAACTGCGTGCATACGCATTTTTTCTATTTCTTCGTTTACATCTGAATCTTTTTCTATGTACATGTCCTGTGCGGGTAGGTATGATTCAGGCTGATAATAATCGTAAAATGATATGAAAAATTCTACGCGGTTATGAGGAAATAATTCTTTAAGTTCACCGTAGAGTTGTGCTGCTAAAGTTTTGTTGTGGGCTAAAATTAAAGTGGGTTTCTGAACTTTATTGATCAAGTTTGCCATAACAAATGTTTTGCCGCTGCCAGTTATCCCTAGAAGTGTCTGTTTATCTTTAACAGAGAAGTTTTTAGTTAACTGTTCAACTGCGGCTTCTTGGCCAGGTGACATTTTATATGGTGATACAAGTTGAAACTGCACTTTTTTTCCCTACAAACAACAAAATGACCCAGTTGATTGAATTAATAAGTTTTTGCACGAAATAACGCAATTTCAAGATTTAGCCCTTTCACAATGGATTTCAGGCTAAAGACCCAAATTTTGGAAATAAAAGGAATTATACGGTTTAAAATCGCAGACACGCTGTTTATGCATTCAAAAGAAGCTATTTTAATGTAAAAAGGTTAGATTGCTTTAAATAGCTCAGAAAGTAGTGCTTTTTGGTTATAATGCCTTGGTACACAACACTTGTTTTATGTGCTGGAATAGCTATAGTGGTCTACGGCGCAGACGAAGCCATAAAGCGTCTTCTGACTTTATCAAAATTTTTTAAGCTTTCAGCCTTTGTTACAGGTGTAGTCATAGCTGGAACACTAGCGGTTCTACCTGAACTGTCTATTGGTATCCTATCAGCTCTTGGTGAGTCATCTTCTTTCGGTTTAGGTGTTATTCTGGGCGCAAATGTTGCTGATTTAACATTGGTTATCGGAGTAGTAGTGCTGCTTGCAGGTAACCAGAAAATGGATGCGTCCATGTTAAAAAGCCTAAAAATTTCTTTTATCGCAGTTCTCCTACCGGTAGCATTGCTTTTTGACGGAGAAATCTCATGCATCGACGGATTAATCTTGGTCGGTGCTTTCGCAGTCTATGTTGTTTGGCTGCTTAAAAGCGGTCGCCAAGAATTTGTAGAACCTGAAAAAACACGTTTCTCAAAAAGAATGATTAGATTAGGTATCACAATATTCATGTTAATCATCGGCATTACTGTTCTTTTCTTGGGCAGCGAACTGGTAACCACATCAGCTCAGGAGTTAAGTTCACTCTTCGGGTTGCCCCTATTTCTTATTGGTATAGTGGTTGCTATAGGAACATGTTTACCTGAGATGGCCTTTGCGATCCGTGCATCAGAAAGAAAGGATACCCAGATTGGAATAGGAAACATTTTGGGTAACGTACTTGCAGATTCAATGCTAGTTATTGGAATAATCGCGATCATAAATCCCATCAGGGTATCTAACTTGGCTTCTACTTTAACAGCAGGCATTTTTGTTGCTTCCTCAATAGTGTTCGTGTATTGGCGCTCCAGAGACGGAGATTTAGGCAAAAAAGACGCATCTTTACTTATCATGGTTTATGCTGTTTTCATAGTGATACAGTATCTTTTTGAAGTGTTAAAGCTCTGAGTTCAAAAATTCACTATTTAATTTCGACGAATCCAATAAACAAAAAATACAAAGTTCATCAAAAAGCCGTCAAAATTATTTAAAATAGACAAGTTACAAACCGTAATTTAAGGAAACAAAAGAGAAAGCAAGAATTTTTCGGTGGAATTAAGCGTTAAAAAGGAATGGGGATAAACTAAGATACTGTCAGTGTACCGAATTTTCCAACATTAAGTTGGATTTCGCCCTTGAAACTGGTAACGTATCCGTTTTCGATTTTAACATTGTCGCCTACGTTAACCTGGTCGATTTGTTCGTTCCACAAAGTTAGTTTTACGCTGCCTGTTTCGTCAGCTATAACTGCGTCGACTATTTTGTAGGTTTCATCCTTGTATCGTGATCTTACTTCACGTGGGTCGCCTTTTTCGACAACTTTGGCTTCTACGGTTACCCGCTTCATTCCATCGTTGAGGTCTTTTATATCTACCAATTTAATTCACTTCTGATTTCGCTTACGCTTTTTGTATTCCAATGATATAAATCTTGCCTAATAGAGAAGATGCAAGTTTTCAACTAAAAAACAATGCACAGTGTGAGAAATCAGAAAAAAGAAAAAGATGAATGTTTGACTACTAAGCTGTGCCTGTCACTAAGAAGATTAGTACCAGAATTGTAACGCCTACTGCTACACCAGAAATAGAGATTCTCTTTAACAACGAGAATTCTGGTTTAACTTCACCCAACATCATAGCTATAAGTGCACCTAACCAAACGTATGAGATGACAAATAATATTTGAGATACAAAGTTGAACGCATCTGCTGATGCAACTATAGTACTGTAAGCTGCCTGTGTTTCCAGTGATAGAGTACCTACTGCCTGCGCTGGATAAGTTAATGCACCATATGGGGTTAAACCAATACCAGTCCATAATTCATAAGGATAGTAAAGTGTTGGCAAAGTTAAGGTTAAAACAAGGCTTATTGCTGCACGAATAGCCATTACAATCATGGATACTCCTATTGCTGCAAATATTGGTTTCCAAGTCACAGGAGTCTTTAGACCTTTAAGTATAAGATAGATTACACCTGTTAAAGCAAGCCATGAAACAAGGAACTGCAGTGAAAAAGCCTGTAGAAAAGTGAATAGGATTGCAGTGCCGCCGTATTCAGCTAGTGAAACGTATTGGCCTCCGAAGTATATGGCGCTGATGCGTATTGTTGTGTTTTGAGCTTCAGGATAAACAAAGTCAAGTTTTAGTGAGGTTATATTATTCCAAATTGGATTACCGTTTTCGGTCCAATCGTCTTCTACATGTGGACCTACTGGTATGGTTATGTTAGTCCATTGGTCGATTATAGAGGATGATAAATGTGGAGTTAGGTCATATTGATAGTTGTTAGATTCGCTTAGAGAGTAAAGTGTAACTGTTACGCTTTGGGGTTTTAGGTTTTGAGGTTGAACCTGTTTTAATATCAGGGTCAAGTTGTTGAAGCCGTTTGTTGCACAGTCCACGTTAAAAGCGTCATCTATACTTACAGATAAATTCTGTGTGTTGACCCCTTGAAGTTGCAGACTAGTGTTACCGTACAATGAAGGTACAAATCCGTAGCCTGCAAGATATACAGTATAGTTTAAGTGGTCATTATTATTAGTCAAAACAGTTTCAGGATTACTTTGCCAGTTGCCTGATGAAGAGTTAGTTAATGTTTGAAAAAGACCAACCTGAGGTTCTGTAAGTTCCACATTTGTTTTTGCAAATTGGTTATATTGGTATCCAACTTGGAAAGCCATGAATAAGACAAGAGCAAGTATTACTCCAAAATACTTGGGGTTTGATACTATACTCTTGAAAGCCTTCTTAGGCGCATAAATTACTTGTATGAGATCACTAAGAATCAATCTCTCTGTTCCTCGGTATGTCAAATTTGCAGAGGATTTATTAAGTGTTTACCAACATTAAATGCATGTTTGAGGTAAAGCAAGTTTTATAATAATAGTTCATACAAAAAAATTTTGAGAGATAATAGAGGCACTTTTCTGGTTCAGTTCTCAGCATCCAGATTCCAATAAATATACGTCACAACTTAGTATTCACAAATAAGAAAACTGGACAAGCAAAATCCCCCACATATTCAATCTTAAACAGGTTAAAACTCATGAGAACTAACGGTATGAACAAAAAGAGAATAAATAAAACAAAAGTAGTCTTAACTGTGCTTCTAGTAATTCTGATTTCAACAACAATTTACATAACCTACATCACTGTTTTTATGCCGCAAACAGAACCTCCGCATGATGAAGGATTAACCGGAAAAAGGGCAGTAATAGTGGATCAATTAAGTTTAAATCACCCCAACCAAACCTTCGTTGATCTAAACATGAAAACACTTCAAGACTACGGGTACACAGTTGATTATATTCCCGGAGAAAAAGTGACTGTTGAATTCTTCAGAAATTTACCAACCTACAACTATAAAATAATAATTCTAAGGGTACATGTAGCCGAGTCTATCGAGATGCAGCAGACAGCTTTCTTCACTAATGAGGAATACAGCGAATCCAAATACATAGTTGAACAAATGTCACAAACCCTAGGCGTAGCAAAATATCCAGATTCTAATCTAAGTGACGACACGACCTATTTTGCAATTTCACCAAGATTTATACAAAATAGCATGATTGGCGAGTTTAATGACACTGCAATAATAATGATGGGGTGTTTCAGCCTTAAATACCCAAAAATGGCTGAGGCTCTAATAACAAAGGGTGCAAATGTCTGTGTAGGGTGGAATGAAACGGTCTCAGCTACACATACTGACTATGCAACTTCGGTTTTAATTGAACATCTTATTGTAAATAATGAATCAATTAGCCAAGCTGTATACAATACCATGACAGAAGTAGGAATTGACCCAAATTACTATAGTAGCCTAAAATATTATCCACAAGAAGCGAAAGATACTACATTGAAAACAAATTATTAATGACCTCCTGAACCTAAAAACCCAGATTAAAATACTTACAAGTAAAAAATTAATATAAAATTACGTAAGAAAAAGTGAGGGTTTTTAGATTCCTCTCAGCTTAAACACAAAACGCCAAATCCATTTGGGAATAAAGTTGCGTTTATAGTATACCCAAAGCCCTATTGGCACAAACAACAGCAAAAGCAGCGGCCAGTACCTAAACAAGAGTGTTAGCATATTAATAACTTCGAACTCTCCTCCTACAGGAACTGGTGTAGATAAAAGCCCGCTTTGTGTTGGACCTGAATTTATGTTTAAGCCATCAACTCTAATTTTGGCCATATCAAACACGTAAGGTTATAATTGTATACTTTAGCTTAAAAGCTTTTTTAAGCTGCCTAATCAGACAGTTTAAATTATCCTTAACTTTAAACTGAAATAGAAGTTAAAAATATTAAAGACGACTTCAAACAAACAACAATAATTTATCTTATAACTTTGAATAGTAAATGTAAGGAGTTAATCTGTTAGTGCTTTCTCTTAACTCAAATATAATACTAAGATCTGAACCACAATATTATGGAACTTATGCAGCATTTGACTACATAAAAGCTCAAACTACATTGCTGTCTCCAGAAGAATTCAAGATATTATCATACCTAGCGGACAAAAACGCAAACATTGAAGAGATCGCTTTAGAAAACAAAATTAGTTTAAAGAAATGTGTTAAACTGATAAAAAAACTGGAACAAAACGGTTTTATTACAGAAAATAATGGAAAACCAAGAAACACAGATTCAAAAAGGAATATAGTTGACAGAGAACTTTTTTCAAAGTTTCCAGTCCCGTTTCTTTCAGCACCATCAACAGTAGACTTATTCATAACCAGCAGATGCAACCTGAACTGTATCCACTGCTTCGCCTCTACAGAGCAACAAAAAGAAATGCCGCTTGAAGAGGTGATAGACATTCTTGACCAACTTGAGAAAGCAGGTGTTTTAGAGGTTAGAATTAACGGAGGAGAACCCTTTACACATTCAGATGTCAGCAGAATCCTTCAGGCACTTGAAACAAAAAGGTTCAGAAAAGTATTGCTTACAAACGGAACATTACTCAATGAGGCATTCATTAAACAAATGAAAAAAGCTATGGTCACACCTACTATTTCGCTGGATGATTCAGAAGCTAGTGTACATGACGAATTCAGAGGGCAGAATGGTGCATTCCAAAAAACACTATCTGGA
>JAAZBP010000123.1 GCA_012513715.1 Thermoproteota archaeon
AATGTTCAATAATTGAATATCTATTAGAAAATTACGGCAACTTTTTTATCTTATCTTTCGAAAGCTTCCAAGCGATAACATGGAGGAAAATGAATGGCTAAATGTCCAAAATGCGGAACAGAAGTTGCAAAACCAAAAAAGACATGGAAGATGGCTGGGCGCCCAGATAAAGCGGGAAAACGAATGCAACTAGAAATTGGTCTCTATGAATGCTCTAAATGCAGCAACGTATTCCGCGAAGTATTAAGTAAAACCAAAATCTAAACAGTGTAGTGTGCCGGTTTTGAGCACCTCTATTTTTCTTTTATAAAAAAAGTAGCACTATTTGTGTCTGTTTATAAAAATAGGGTGATAGTTAAAAACTAAAGTGCTTTACTAAAGCAAAACTCGAATAGAGAAGTCAGTAACACATCTCTAAATTAGAGCGTAAGTGTTATCTTTTAATCACTTTTTTTGGTTCTTAACTTGGAATTTAGCACTACAAGTTCAAACGATTCGGGTTTGAGCGGTAACACATGAATTAATTTAGACAAATTTTGTCAGAGATAATATTTAGTACAAGTCCAAACAATAATAATTGAATATAGGTAACCTTGATCAAGGTCAATAAGAACATTTTCAACTGTCAAAACTACAAGCATTGGCATAGATGTCTTTATAAAGAGAGCTTTTGTTAAAAAAGAGTAAAGACGGCGGTAAGCATGAGGGGAATTAATGCCAAAAAGTAAAGCTTCAATAGCAATAGAAAACGTGGTCGCCTCGGCAACGCTAAACCAGAAGGTTGATTTGAACGCCGTCGTTAAAGGTTACCCAGGTGTTGAATATCGCCCAGAGCAATTTCCAGGTTTAGTTTTTAGACTTAGACGCCCAAAGACTGCTACCTTGATTTTCAATTCAGGAAAAATGGTTTGTACAGGAGCAAAATCAGAGAAGGAGGCAAAAAGAGCGGTTATGAAGGTTGTTAAAGAACTGAAAAAGGGCGGCATAATTATAATCAGAAAACCTGAGTTAAAAATCCAAAACATAGTTGCCGCAGGAGGGTTAGGAGGTATGATTGACTTAGAAAAAGCTGCTTATTCTTTGGGGCATGCCATGTACGAACCTGAGCAGTTTCCAGGTTTGATATATCGTATGGATGAACCAAAAGTGGTGATATTGCTCTTTGCCAGTGGTAAACTCGTGTGCACAGGCGCTAAAAAAGAACATCAAGTCAATGATGCAGTAGAGAAATTACATGTGTTACTAGAAGAAAAAGACTTAATCTTTTATGAATAGATATTTGACTGCTACTTTTTTATTTGTTTTATAAAGTTTCTTCATACTTTCTGCGTCCGTCGAATCCACTTCAGAGAGGATATTAGAGATTTCACTAATCTTGGAAAATGAGTGCAGAATAACACCACAACTCTCGAGACCCTACATTCACCTTTTTCAAGGTCCAAAAAGACAACACATTCAGTTACTACTTCACCTTCAGTTCTTACAGCTCTAACAGGCATCCCCTAGAGTTAAACCAGTATAAAGTCGTCGACGACCAAACGCTTTCGCCTTCAAAAAGTACCTTCAATTGGACATTGTCTTCAATTGAGTCCCACTATTTTTCGCACATAAATAAAGGCGTTTTTTGGATTGTAAGCTATTTGTGATGGAAACGGCAAAAAAGGAAATACCATCAACTCCATCAAAAATATTTAGCCCAATCCCTTTCAATATAAACTGCGAACAACTCTCGATTCAAGATAATACAGAATTGCTTTACCAGATGAGGGTTTAAAATCGCTGAAGGTTAATAACCAGATTTAAAGAGAAAGTTGGCAATCCCCTCGTTTTTCTTTATCCCAATTTTTTTATGTCTTCACCAGTATCACGTCTGTTTAGTAATTTGATAGATTTTATTTTGCTGCGGAATCAAACAGGCCGTTTGAGGTAATTCTTTTTTAAGCAAAGAAGCAAATTGGTTTTGGCTTTCTACAGTTGCGGTATGGTATG
>JAAZBP010000124.1 GCA_012513715.1 Thermoproteota archaeon
AAATTTTTCCAACTTGTACTTCATCTAAGCCAACTGTTTCCTCCTGTTGGGTTTTCTCGTATGGTGCAAACTCGAAGATGCCGCGTCTGGGGTCGAAAATGAAGCCCATGGAGTGCTGAATTGACGGTATGGTTGGTGAGACCGTTTCGGTTGATGAGTAGCAGGTTTTAGGTATTGTTCCTGTGAATTTTATGATGTCTTCTTTGTGGGTTTTTGCTACTAGGTCATCCATTACTATTATTCCTTTGAGTTTGATTGGTTCTTTTATTTTGGGCATAACTTGGGTGACTATTGTTGATGCTAGTATCCATGCGGCGTCTATTTTTTTGTGGTTTAAGATGAAGTAGTCTACTTTTTCTTTGTATGTGAGGTTGATGTTTGGGACTAGGTTTAGGAAGGGGGCTCTTTTTTCTTTAGAACCCATATTGAACATAGAGCCTGACAGGTAGGGAGCTGGGCCGAGGTTGAGGTAGAAAGTGTCGCCGTACTCCATTGTTATTTTTTGTCCATCATGGAATAATGCAAAGATTACCGGTAGTGCTGTTTCTCTTAGTGCTTTTCGCATCGCTTTTCGTGGGATAAGAAATATTTTGTTGTTGCCTGTGGTGCCGCTGGTCTTGATTGCGGCGTACTCGTTAAGCGGATACATGAAAGAGTAAGCAGTGGGGTTCTCGTAGAAGGGAGCATAAAAATCATACGTTGTCTGAGGTAGCTCTTTGAAGCTTATTTCTCTGCATATGCCTAGTTTCTTTCCTATGTCGGTTTTTTCCATTCGCTCAAGCTTTTGGTTAAGCGTTTTTTCTTGAATCTCAAGCGCTTTTGACAAGGGAATTTGGAAAGAATCGAAGGCATTTGCTTTTAGTCGTTCTAGAATGAATTTGCCTATAGCTGGATTTTCCATCAGCCGTTCAAGCATATTGTTTCACCCACACTCACACAAAGCCTCTCTTTATGCAGATTCTAAATTAAAGCTTTGCTAGGTTAGGGCGTCGTGGAAAATTTTATATGGTGACAAAACTGACTAAGGTTCGAGTCTGTGAGGGTATGAAAAACGTTAGAGTCATTAAGGGCTATTTTCTTTTAGCTTTCGATAGTCGAGCTTTGGCTGCTTTCTTCATGCGGGGGCAATAAGGTAATGAGTTATCCTGAAAAAGTCAGTTATGAAACCGCGGTTTTAGCCTTGTTAAGCGTTTCTAGGGGTGTTGAACCTAGGAAAAAGATTTTGTTTGTACTGCTTTTCGATCACAAGAATTGTAATCAGATAGCAAAAGAAGTAGGGCTGGGTTGGCTATCAGTTCAGAAGTATCTTTTTAGCTTAATGGAGCAAGATTTAGTTAAAAGCTCTTCTTTGGCAGGCTCTAAATTCTATATGCTTACCCCGTTGGGTGAAGAAGTTAAAAGGGCGCTCTATTCAAGCAATCAAAAGGACTTTGGCATATCATCGCGTGAATATAAAGGTAGACAGTAGAACATTTTCAAAATTGTATGCAATCCCAAAAACAATAGGCAGCCTATAACAAACCAAAAGACTCGGTCCAAACAAAGCCGCTTACGTCGATATAAGTTTTAACACAATTTTGACCTTGCCAAGTCTCCTGTCGTCAATCCCCTTGTATTAGCTTCTCAAAGCTTTGCTATTCTTAGAGGGTGATAATGGCAAATCTTATATGGCAATACAGCAGAGTAAGGCTTGAGTGTGTGTGGGTATGAAAAAAGCTGACTCAGTCAGGGGATGTAAATACTACGTTCTAGCAGCTATCCAGAGTCAAGACAGCTTGAATTTTTTGGCAAGCCCCATTCCTTCAGATGCAAAAGAATTCAGAAAGATCGAGGAGAAAATTGTGAAAAAGTGGTTGGACATAATCGTGCTTAAGGCGGTAGTGTCGCAACCAATGAGTGGTTATTCACTACTTCAATACATCCACAAAAAATTTGGCGTCAAATTAAGTGCTGGTACCGTTTATTCTCTTTTACGCTCTCTAGAAAAGAAAGGACTATTGCAAGCAGACAACCAAAAGAAAAGAAGTTATACGTTAACTGAAAAAGGGGTGAGAACTCTTAGACTCATTGGCAATATGCAAAAGAAGATAGCAGCAAGTAATAAGAACATTTTTGAATTGTCTTCTTTGACTTCAAGCGCCAGAGAGAGTTCGGCGAGCCTTAGCCAGAGGAAAAAACAGTTGCAAATAGTGCAGTAAAAACTGCTCTCATTTATCTATTCATCAATCATAAGGCTAGATATTTACCCTACTTATGCATTGTCGGTTGTACGGGAAAAAAGTAAGCCAAAAAAAGAAAAAAGGGATCTTGTTTAATAAGCAATGACATTTACTGCGTCAACGAATATATTGGCGCTCATTCCATTGTCATCTATGGCGGCTATCGCAATATATCTGAAAGCTCCCGAATACGAACCGAACTTTATCCAATGTGCACCTGAACCATCACCGTACACTGTTTGAACGCTTGTCTGTGTCCAATCGTTGTTGTTATTGTAGGAAACGTATGTGTAGATGTGTGTGTAGTATCCTGTTCCTGAGTAACAATAGAGCCAGATATCTCCGTGTGCAACTTGATTCATCCAGCCAACTATTTGTCCTCCATCGCCATAGTTCCCGCCCCAGAGTTGAACGTAACTTCCGTCAGGTGAGCTACCGGTTAAGCCATTTGGGTTATTGACAGCGCCGGATCCCCATGTTCCATACTGCGTAATGCTTGACACCCAATAGGTAACTGGGTCAGGCGGAGGGTCTACTGGAGGTGGAGGGTCTCCTTTTAGAGTATCACAGACTATGCCACATAACCAACCACATGCTACATCGCATAGGATTCCTGCACCAGGAGGGCACCAGATGCAAATTCCGCCGCAGTAAAATGAGCAATCCATGGTCTCCCAATTTATCTCTTCGCCGCAAAAGACATCACAAATCATTTGACAGGTTACCCCGATTCCGCCGCCACATAAAGTCATGCAACCTGCTAAGCAAGCTGGCCAAAGAGGTCCGCATTGAGCAGCTATAGCTACGCACAAAACAGTACAAATACCGCCTGCAGGTAAACCGCAGACTACGTTGCATGAATCGGTACATTCGGAATCTAGCAGACTGGCTGAGCAGTTTAAAATTGGCTTATTGTATTCCTGAATATTTTGTTCAGCGATATGTAGGAAGCGTTTTGTCTCTTTACTCATAATGTGATAGCCATTCGCCAGTTCTCTTAGCTCTTGAGCTACGCTATGCTTGTAGGTTTTTGACGTTTCTTTGCAAGCATCAATTAGAACCGCGTATTTTTCTAGGAGTGAAACCGAGGAATTGAATTGGACTGTTTCTTTTGACACTACTGGCTGGGATTCGTTTGCTGGCATGTACGCTATGATAGTAGCCGCTTGTTCATAGTTATCCTCGTATTGACCTTTGATTTCTGTGTAGAGAGTTACTTTATACTCGGCACTGCGTGCGGCGTAACTTATCGTTAGAGTGTTTAGCGTAATATTGTCCATTCCTTCTGAAGACATTGTAATTTCGGTTGAGACCAAAAATGCAGTTCTATTTACATTACCTAAGTGTTCATAGCTCCAGAGTAATGTTCTATTGTAAAGCATATTATACGTTGTACCATTAACGTCGAATGAGCTTGAAATCAGTACGTTTGTGTCGTTTCTGTTCGTTATGGATGATGTAACATTTTCTGGCAGAAGCGTATTGTCGAAAGATGATTCACAGGCGGTTTGGTTTTGGCATGTTGTGCATGAAGCTTGGTATAGAAGGAAAGGCTCAATATCTATAAGCGGTTTTTGTTGCTCTCTATCGTAGTCAGCAGTTATGTGATGATAACTGGTATAGATTTTGTTGCCAGCTTGCATCCACGCAGTTATTCCGCCTAACATGTTGTAGACATTTGTGAAGTTGTTATTTACAAGAATTTGAGCGGCAATGGCACTTCTACTGCCTGCACTGCAATAAACAATCACTGGGTCATTGATGTATTCTTGAAGCCATGCTGTTCTATTTTCTAATGTGGGTAATGGGATGGATATAGATTTGTTCAGATGGCCTAGTTCATACTCTGTGAAATTGCGTACATCTATTACTATGATGGCATCGTTCTGATGCATCATCTGCTTGGCCTCTTGTACAGTAATGCTTTCGTACGGTTCTTGAGCTTTGACAGTTGAGAGTTGTAGACTAAACGAAAGAACTAACATAAGTATTAGTGCAATTGTTGTCGATTGTTTTTTTACTTTTAAATTAAATCCTTTTATGTTTCATTTCCTCCTTTTAAAAGGTTTAAACCTTCTGAAGGTTACGTGTCTTAACTCAGTTTATAAGCGCTTGTTCGCTTTACGAGCATTGTTTTTTAAAATAGGAACGCCTACTATTTTGGAAGGTGACATACGCTGAAATCGAAAAATCAAGAGTTACGCTTTTTTAACAGTCTATCACTAATTTCAGAAGGAAGAGTGTGTTAAATGAGCATTCCATTATCTTTTCTATTGTTTGGGGCAGTTGGCTTCTTAGTACTAGCGCTCATCGGCATTACTCGAGGGGTCAAAATTAAGGAAAGAGCGTATCAAATAAACGGCTTAGTATGTATACTATTGTCTGTATGGCTGGTGTTACTCTACTATAGTCAACTTGTTTTAAGCATAGGGTTCTTTATAGGTGCCGCGATCCTCGGTTTAGCTAACTTATCTAAATCCATTAAAGCAGCTTCCCGAGAGGCAGTTACTTCACATAAGGAAACAGATATAACTAAACCGCTTAGTGTTGCCGATTTGTTCAGTTGGGGCGGTTGGTTTAAGATTTCAACTCGATGGGGAATTCGAAAGGCGCTAGCAGCATATATTCTTTTTAATTTAGGGGTTATATGGGTTATCCCACTTGCATTATTATTCCTGAATATAGGAAGTCCCAGTTTTATCGCTATTATTGGCGTATTTATGACGGTGGTAGTGCTTATATCGTCAGTTCCCATATTTAGGCAACAAATAACTAAGAATCTGCCCAACAAAATGGATGGGAATAATGGAAACTGATCACTTTAAGCATAAACTATATAGAGCTAATGATACTGGAAGGGCATGTTACCCAAACAACTTATATCCCATTAAAACGGAAAATATGGTCGAATGAGATTGAAGGTACTAGTTAGCAACAAAAAACACGCGGAAAATTGGCTACCGACGGCTTGTATTATGGAGCGTCCTTCATGAAGAAAAAATTAGTTCTCAAGACTACATTCGCTATATATTTAGTAATCTTAGCCCTTGTATCACTCGCTCAAGCTGCCTCTTGGAGTATACCAACAAACATAACCAACAGCCCAAATCCAGGAGCAGATGCATGCATAAGTAGCAACGGCGAAAAAATAGCCTTCGCACGCAATGATGGCAACGACTGGGAAATATATGTGGTTAACTCCGACGGCACCAAATTAAGGCAGCTAACTGATAATTCAGTAGATGATAGAGACCCCTCTATTAGCAGTGATGGCAGTAAAGTCGCATTTACGCATGGTTCTTATGGCAAACGCCAGATTTGCATAATTAATAGTAACGGGTCAGGTTTTAAGGAGCTAACGGATGGCAATCAGGATGATGTCCAATTATCTATTAGTGGAGACGGAAGCAAAATAGCCTTCACTCGTATAGTAGGCAAAAATTTACTACTTTTTGTGATAAATTCCGACGGCACGGGATTGAAGCAGTTAACCGATAGCAAAGGCGATTATACTCCTTTTGTAACCAATCCTTCAATGAGTAGTGACGGCAAAAAAATTGCTTTTCAAGACAGCGTAGCTGTAGGCTCTAATATTTTTGTTGTGAACTCTGATGGAACAGGATTAACACAACTCACTGCAATTTCAGGCGAGTACAATAAGAATACTTCACCATCTATCAGTGGAAACGGCAACAAGGTTGCGTTCACGTATACTTCCTCCATACTAGATGAGAACAGCAGTGAAATCTTCCTTGTAAACGCTGATGGTTCAGGACTAACTCAGTTAACCAGCAACAACAAAGGCGCCAAATATCCAGCCCTCAACAGTGACGGCACAAAAGTTGCGTTCCAGCAGGGCTTTGATAATTACACTGAAATCTTCATCGTCAACGCTGACGGATCAGGACTAACGCAAATAACCAGTAACAATGACAAAGAGCTATACCCCTCCATTAGTGGAACAGGCGACAAAGTAACCTTTGAATCAAACGGTAACGTCTTTTTAATTACGGATGGCTCACAAGAGACCCCGAGTCCAGATCAAATAGGTGAGTCAAACGGAGAATTAGCTTTTCCAGCAGAAATAATAATTGGAATACTGGTAGCAGTGGCAGTGACGGTTGCATTGATGGCTCTCGTCTATTTAAAAAGGAAATAAAGACAAAAAAAGGGTTATAAAATCAGACAGCATTTGAAGTATCCCAAAACAGGTAAACCTTTGTCTGAATCAGCATTGCCGTAAGCTTAACCAATTTAGCGACTTTTATAAAGCCAGCATCTCGAATACATCTGGCATACTCTGATGTATTGCCAAACGGTTGATGTCGGCTAACCGCAAATTCTTTTTTGAATCGAGGATGTGTATTCTTAACAAAAGCTTCTTTGAGTTCGCTCACCTGCCCGAGACTTAGGCTCTGAAGTTTTGCTTGAACATAGCACTCACTACCTAAGAGTTGTAAATCAAATCCCAATTCAGAGAGCGCTTTAGAAACAGTAGTAATGCTTTTTACTGCTTGTTGTTGAGCTATTTTTCGCATGCCTGCTTTTTCTGCGAAAGGTGAATACTTTGCCATCACGGCAATTAATTCAACGTAAGGAGTCCCCGCCATAGGCAGTGTATCATGAATCAGCTTGGCACCTAAGCCTATGGTTCGATATTTTGGATGTATGACTACGCGGTTGATGATGCTTAGTTTTTTGTTTAGCTCTTGAATTGGCATTCTCGGAAGCACAAGACGCCGGCCATAGCAGGCTGGTGGTGGGTAACTGTAGACTATAACTCCACAGAGCTCATTCTTTCGAACCAAACGAAAGATTTTTCGTGGAACCGCAACCTTATGCCCTCGATAATGGAAACCGCTCAGTTTTTGCCAGTCCTCTTTAGTGCCTGCTTCTATGGTCATTTCTCGGATTAGGCTGCATTCGATTGCTGGAGTGTTTGGGTAATAGTCGATTTTGATTTCTTCCCCAAACCGCTTACGCACCAGAACGCTGGGTTTGAGGTCCTCTTGTAGATCGCTATGAGTCGTGGCTGCTATGACTGCTTTGCCTTGTTGCCGAGCGATTTTCTGTAGGTTATAGGCAATTATTTTCGCTGTGTCCCTGTCGAGGCAGGCTGCGAATTCATCCATGAGCCACCATTGTTTGCCTGATTCGATGAGTTTGGCGATTCGGTAACGGTACTTCTGGCCATCACTTAGCTGGCTGTAGGTACGGAGAAAAAGAAAAGCATCATTTAAGCCGACCTTGCTTAGCAGCTCTAAACCTTCCTCGACTGTAGCACCCACAGTCTCAATCAAGGGCTTCTCGACGTCCACTACAACCTCAGACAAATCGACAGCTTCATCACCTAGATCTGCCCTGATTGCCCGTAGCAAAACGCTTTTACCGCTCCCACTATCGCCTGTGATGTAGACGATGTCTTGCGGTCCAATCTTTAGTTCAGCATCTAAAACCTTGAACCTCTGCGCTTCATCGATGCCTAACCCAAAAGCCTCAGCTACAACCAAACTTCTGGGCGTAATTTTGGTGTGGGTTTCATAGCAGATGTTGAAGGAAAATTTGTCCTCTGCCTTGTTGTAGATTCGGCGCAATTGCCTTATGCGGAAATCTCGATGTCTCACTTTGGTCACCTTGGAATTACTGCTAAGAACGGTTCAGGTTCTTCTTCCATGGAGGCGGCAACGGCTAGGCAGATAGACCAGAAACGGTCATCATGCGTACCCGGAGCATGATAAAACCGAATGTTTCCTTCAAGTTCGCCCTGCTCCTTGCTATCTTCCCCTTGGTCTTCCGTTTTTGGTTTTCCTGTTAGGGCCTCAAACTGTTCCACAGCCAAGCCAGCCACCACTTCGGGGTCAAAATAGTACCTGAACTGCTTTTTGCTCATCAACTGCTTAAGAAAACCCGCCGCTTTCTGCTTCCACGGCTGAGTAAAAGCCACTCCCTCAACACCGTCTATCTCTTTGGTCATGGTTTCGGCTAGCGCCCGCTCGTTAGTAGCATCGACTAGGGTTCTTCGGATTTGCCAGCGGTCAGTCATCACCTTCAAATGAGCAGTAAGCACATCATACGGGGTGCCCAACGGAAACAGGTAACTGTAACGCAGAATTCTAACTTCTCCTTGCAGCTCGATTACGCTTAAGGCGGCGTTATCGTTCTGCTGACCAACATCTAAACCAGCGCAGAAATCCAAGTCCTTAAAAGAATCCTCAAAAAGCCACGGCTCCACGATGCTGTGGTCTACGCAGGCAGTGATTAGTTCTTGGCTTAGCCAGCGCCCATGGTCCTCGGTGAATTGCAACTCGTATTCTCGGCTGAAACGGTCAGGGTCAAGCTGACGCCTCTGCAACTCGATAAATTCTTTAGAAATCAAACCCTCATCAACAGCTTGGCGATAGTCGGCTATGAAGGGTGTCCAAAACTGGGACACTTCGGGAACGTTCAATGTTTTGTAATAATAACTCTTCTTGTCCCATGGGGTGCTGTCGAGGCAGATGATTGAGCCTTTGTCCCAGCGGGTAGCCATCTGAGGCATCAAAGTGCCCTGCACCAACTCTTCCAACTCCTTAATGAAAGCCGCCTCCGCAATAATCACGTCATCGCTGGTTTCACCCCGAAGCTTATCTAAACTGAACGGAAACGCCTTGAGCTTAGAGCGGTTGTGCAGCCGGATGGCGGTTCTTAGAACTTTCTCAACCCACGCTTTTCTGGCAATGGGGTCCATGTTGTAGATGGTGTCGGAGAGCTTTTCTATGACAAGCTTAGACTGCCGCAGGCCAGGTGCTGTGACTGTTGCCTGCGTACCTGGGCGTCGAACCCGCCGCTTAAAGAACTTAACGCCTTCAGAAGTTGTTTTGCCGCCCTGCCGTGTCCAGAGCATTGTTTCCTGTTTGGCTTGGCTGACTAGAAATTTGAGTTGGTAGCTTTTGGGGTGAAAGTTCATAAACACAACAGAGAAAACAGGGTCTTCCCCCAACTCTACCATACTATGCCCTTGACACTTAGCAAACAGTGTCCTAATGTTGCCAACGTCCTCTTCGCTTCGGGGTTTTATCCTACGGAAAACCACTTCAACTTTCTGCCCGCTTAGCTCAGCGAGAACTTTAGCGCAAAACCGAACTTTGCGGTTATCCTCTTCGGATACTCTAACCGCCTGTATTTTCTCAATTTCTCGCCAGATGCCCGAAATGCTGCCAGAAACCGTGTGGTAGCTCATTATTCGACCTTCTCCTGTGCTTTGAGCTCAGCTAAAACCCGCTTAATCTCATCCAAATCGCTCAATTTCTTAGGACGCAAACTAAGCCCCAACATCTTTGCCGACAGTTTGGCGTATTGGAGCGACAAGTTTTGCTTGTTTTGTTTGGCAAATTCTTCTGCCAGCTCATAGCATTCGGCGGCGAAAATCCGCATGACCTCATCACGGGTTTTGAAGGAGTCGGCGTTGAGAAAGTCCTCCGCTTTGAGCTTTCTTGTTATTCTGGCGAAGGTGCGGTAGTAGGTAGCATGTAAAAAAATAAAGTTTCTTTTTTTCTGCATTCTACCACTTGTCAAGTTTTTTGCCCCACAAAAACCCCAAGAACCGTACCGCTTAGCCCAGTGATAGCGATAGAACCGTTGCTACATGCTCTTTGATGTGCTTGCAGTTGGTGCAGTTTTTCTGTGACATACTTGGTGCAGCCTTGTTTGGGTCAACTCGTGGGAAAAACGGCAAGCGGCAATCAGGGATAGTTGTTTGCCTGCTGTTTTTCCCCGAATTGCCACACTGCAGAATTAGGCTTCTTTTGCTGAAAAAGGCTGTTGTTAGCGCTTATTAGACGTTAACAACAATTGTTAAATACTGATTCGGCGCTGGGATGAGTGATGAGGAAACATCCAGTAAGTATAGCCCTCTCTAACCGTGTTCTTCAGAGGATAGACCACGAAGCTAAAAAACAAAAGCGTTCCAGAAGCGACTATGTAGAGCTATTCTTTGAAGATACATTCTTCGGCACTATGGGTCATTACACACACTACCTGTAAGTTGGTGCACTATTTTTAACGGTCAATCATAGAAAAATTTGATTGCGCTGTCAAGAAACG
>JAAZBP010000125.1 GCA_012513715.1 Thermoproteota archaeon
CGTCCAAGCATAAACGACCCAAAAATCGAATTAAAAGTATTAAGACCTCAAGAAATCCCAGTTTTTGTAAGTGAAGGCCTCCAAGACATAGGAATCACAGGGGAAGATTGGGTACGTGAAAACAGAGCTGACGTTGAAGTACTACAGAATCTCGAATACGGCAAAATCCGCTTAGTCATTGCAGTACCAAAAACCGTTCCGGAAGGAACAACTTTAGGACAATTTATGGAGTCAGTCTGGGATAACGGGAGAAACTTTAGAGTAAGCACAGAATACCTCAATATAGCCTCAGAATACCTCAAAAGTCAACCGCAATACAAGAAACGCTTCGGCGACGCCGACCCCATGCTTGTAACTCCTTGGTGGCGGAAAGGTGACAACCCAAGAGTTAAAATTTTCTTGTCTTTTGGTGCAACAGAAGCTAAGCCGCCTGAAAATTCAGATTGCATAATGGATGTAACAGAAACAGGCACAACCATAGATGCAAACAACCTCCGTATAATCGAGACAGTGTTGACTTCTTCAGCTATATTAATCTCCAACAAGAAAGCCCTTGAAGACCCGGAGAAACGTGAAAAAATCTATGATATAGTCGCTTTGCTAAAAGGCGTAGTTGACGGCTCAAAAAGAGTCCATATATTTGTTAACGTTAAAAAAGAGAACCTTAACAGGTTACTGACTGAGTTGCCGTCACTAAAGAATCCGACAATCTCGCCTTTAGCTGATGAAGCTTGGGTAGGCGTTAACACAGTAATTGAGAAGGACTGTTTCATAGCTTTGCTTCCTAAAATCCGCAAGATAGCACAGGGTTTAGTGGTGTATGAGCCTCGGCAAGTATTAGCTCTGGACGAGATCAGTAAAAGAGAGGAGACACCTTGCAAGAGGTCAGAGTGAGGGTCTACAAATCAAAAGAGTTACCCCTTAACTGGTTTAAAAGACAGCAGGTAGACCAGAAAGACACTGCAGACCTTGAAGCAAGCGTTAAAGCTATCCTGAATCAGGTTAAGAAAGACGGCGACAAAGCATTAATCGAGTTTGCCTGTAAATTCGACAAAGCAACGCTCACCCCAAACACTCTTAAAGTTAATGTTGATGAAGTCAAAGAAGCATACCAAAAAGTAACCCAAGAACAAATTAAAGCAATAGAATTCATGAATGCACGGGTTAGCGCCTTTCAAAAGCAGCTTCTAAACCAAAAAGAAACAAAATTTTTCAATGAAGAAATTGCTGTACGAACTGTACTGCAGCCTATAGAAAGTGTCGGTTGCTATGTTCCAGGTGGACAAGCCGCTTACCCAAGTACCGTGGTTATGACTGCTTTACCAGCCAAAATAGCAGGTGTGCCACGAATAGTTGTTTGTTCACCATCAGACGCTCAAGGCAAAGTTAATCCTCTTGTCCTTGTTGCATCAGATATCTGTGGTGTAAACGAAATCTACAAAGTTGGAGGTGCACAAGCAATAGCTGCATTAGCATATGGAACCCAAACCATAGCCGCTGTCCAGAAAATTGTAGGTCCAGGCAGCAAATATGTAACCATGGCTAAGGTTTTAGCGTCAACTGACGTTGCAATAGATATGCCTGCAGGTCCAAGCGAAGTGCTAATTTTAGCTGATGAATCAGCAGACCCAGATCTCATAGCCTACGATATGATTTCACAAGCAGAACATGGAACCGACAGCGTAGCAGGGCTAATAACCACTTCACAGAAACTTTCTGAAGCTGTTCAAGATAAACTATCTAAACTTGCACCTGACTCTCCTAGACGCGAAAAAGTAGTTAATTCCCTAACAAAATACGGATTCATAATCACATGCGAATCCCTAAACGAAGCAGTTAAATTAACAAATGACTTTGCAGCTGAACACTTAGAAGTCATAACTGAAAATGCAGCGCAACTCGCAGAAAAACTTGTTGCAGGACTGATTCTGATTGGGTCCTACAGTCCAGTTGCGTTAAGTGACTACGCAAGCGGCACTAACCATGTACTTCCCACAGGCGGTTTCGCCAAAGCCTTCTCTGGGTTATCCGCTATAGACTTCATGCGCCGAGTCAGTATTGCAGAGTGCTCCAAAGCTGGACTGGAAAAAATTAGAAAACCAGTTAAAGTCTTAACCGACACAGAAGATCTTCCTAATCACTATAGAGCAGTTGAGGCAAGGTTTACCCAATGAGTGCATCATACCAAAAATGGTTAAAGCAAAAACTGGTTAAGCTCCAAGCAATAGATTGCTATTCAGCAGGAACTACACCTGAAGGATTAGCAAACAAAATAGGTGTTGATCTCTCAAAAATTGTCAAGTTAAACTTTAACGAGAACCTGTTCGTTAACCGCGCAAGACAAGTGGCTTTGATTAAAGAGTTAGCAGAGGAAATCGATTTGCGAATGTACCCTGAAGACGAGCAAGTCAAGTTACGAGAAAAACTTACAGATTATATGGGTGTACCAAAGGATTACTTGGTAATCGGTAACGCTGGTGACGAGTTAATAGACCGCATTATACGTCTCTTTATAGACGAAGGTGATGTTGCTGTTTCTTTTTCGCCGTCTTTTGCTATTCCCAGATTATGTGTTAATCGTCAAGGCGGCAAATATCTTACTGTTCCTTTGAAAAGTGATTTTCAGCTAGATTTACCTAAAATTTTGTCTTTGTTCTCTGATAAAACACGTTTACTTTACTTGTGTTCTCCAAATAATCCGACATCAAACCAGCTTAATGTCGATGACGTCGCAGCTTTAGCTAAAGCTTTTCCCGGCATCGTAATCTTAGATGAGGCATACGGAGAATTCGCTGACTACTCTTTTGTTCCCCGGATTCGTGAGTTCCCAAACATGATTATTCTGCGTACATTTTCCAAAGCTTTTGGTTTAGCAATGTTAAGGCTGGGGTATTGTGTAGCAAACCCTGAATTAGCTAACATATTGAATGAAAAAGCGCCGTTACCCTATCCTGTAAGCGGTTTTTCGATACGAATGGGAATTAAAATGCTTGAAAACATGGATATAATGAGGTCAGCTGTTTCAGCTTTAAAAGCTGAACGGGTAAAACTCATAAAGGCACTAAATCAAATAAAAGGTGTACATGCCTTTGAATCACAAGCAGACTTTATCCTCATGAATACTCAGAAACCTGCAGATGAAGTATACGAAAAACTGCTAAATCAGGGGATAATGCTCAAGAAATGGGGTAAAATACTCCAGTACGAGAACTGCTTTAGAGTAACAGTGGGTACACCTGAAATGAACACCAGACTAATTGAAGCATTAAATGAAATTCAGAGTGATTAAAATGAGAAAAGAAGAGGTTTACAGAAAAACTAAAGAAACAGAAGTAAAAGTTAAAGTGAACTTGGACGGTGAAGGAAAAGCTAACGTGTCAACTTCTGTACCGTTCTTAGACCACATGTTAACTTCACTTGCAACACACAGCTTAATCGACATCGATGCTTCAGTAAAAGGCGACTTGGTTCATCACTCAGTTGAAGACTTAGCTTTAGGTCTAGGTGAAGCATTAAACAAAGCCCTAGGCGGCCGAGAAGGAATAACACGCTTCGGCAACTCTGCTGCGCCTATGGATTGTTCTTTAGCGTTTGCAGCTGTTGACCTAGTAAAAAGGCCCTACTTCAAAATAGATTTGAAACTGAGGGGCAAAAAAATAGAGGATATGCAAACCGAAGACATAAACCACTTTTTTGAATCCCTATCGACTGCACTTCAAGCTAACGTACACATATTTGTTGAATACGGCAGTAACGATCACCACAAAGCAGAAGCTGCTGTTAAAGCATTAGCTCTATCTCTTAGACAAGCAATAGCTACAGACCCCCGACGTAAAGGTGTTCCCAGCTCCAAAGGAGTCATCTAATGGCTAAGATAGTCATATTCGACTATGGCGTGGGAAACCTGCTAAGCTTAAAAGTCGCCTTGGAAAAGGCCGACTTGAATGTGGTAATCGGCACTTCGGCAAAGTCGCTGTCGGAAACTGATGCCATAGCCTTGCCTGGTGTAGGAAGCTTCGGCCCAGCAGCCGACAAACTAAGCTTAGTAAAACAAACTCTCCAAACCAAAGTTGAAGAAGGCACTCCGATACTTGGAATATGCTTAGGGCTACAGCTTTTTTTTGAGCAAAGCCAAGAAGGAACAGGCAACGGCTTAGCCTTATTCAAGGGCAAAAACGTTCAGCTGCCACAATCTGTTAAGGTGCCCCATATGGGTTGGAACACACTAAACATAGTCAAATCTAACGAGTTATTCGACGGCATACCTGACGAGACATATGTCTACTTCGTTCACTCTCTCTATCCTGTACCTGAAGATCAGAATACAGTATGTACAAAAACAGAATATGGTGTTAGCTTCACTTCCTCAGTAGTCCGTAAAAATATTTATGGTACTCAGTTTCACCCTGAAAAATCAGGTGATGTGGGGATACAAATACTAAAAAACTTCGCTAAAACAGTAGTAAGGTGATTATAATGCATTTAATTCCAGCAATAGATCTGATGGATGGCCAAATTGTCCGATTAACAAGAGGTGAAGCTAAAACCGCCAAAACATACCGGGATAAATTCGGTACACCAGTTCAAGCAGCTGAACGCTGGCGAAATGAAGGTGCAGGAAAAATCCACATAATAGATTTAGATGCTGCCTTCGGAAACAAAAATAACCATGCTGTAATTGCTGAAGTCACAAAGACCGTCAAGTTGCCGATTCAGGTTGGCGGAGGCATCCGCAGCTACGAGACAGCTGAGCAGTTATTCAAAACTGGAATAACCCAAGTTATCCTCGGGTCGTTAGCCTTCAGTGATCCATCAGCTATAACTCGTATTAAAAATAAATTCGGTTCAGACTCAGTTATAGTTGCTTTAGACAACAAAGAGGGCAAAATAATGGTTGAAGGCTGGAAAACTAAAACTGCCTTAACAGTTCACGAAGCGCTGGAAAAGTATACTGAACTTGGTGTTTCACAATTCCTAATTACATCAATCGCTCGAGATGGTATGCTCTCTGGCCCCGATTTGGAGACTCTTCAGCAAGCTGTAGGATTCTCCGACGCAAAAATCATTGCTGCAGGCGGAATAGGCAACATATCAGACCTTGTGTCGCTGAATAATGTCGGAGTAGAGGGTGCAGTAATTGGGAAAGCTCTTTATGAAGGCAGATTCACTCTTAAAGAGGCGTTAGAGCAGATAGGAGAATAGAAAATGGCGTTAGCTAAACGTATAGTACCTTGTCTTGATGTTAATCACGGCCAAGTAGTTAAAGGCGTAAACTTTGTTCAGCTTAAACATGCTGGCGACCCAGTTGAACTTGCAAAGCGTTACTCCGACGAAGGAGCCGACGAGTTAGTGTTTCTTGACATAACTGCTTCGCATGAAAAACGTGACATAATGCGCAATTACGTGGAAGGTGTCGCTAAAGCAATAAGCATACCCTTTACTGTCGGCGGTGGAATCAGAAATGTGTCGGACGCCCGGTTAGTTTTGTGCAGTGGTGCTGATAAAGTGTCGGTTAACACCGCAGCGATAGAAAATCCGCCAGTAATCACTGAGTTAGCCGACGTTTTCGGTCGACAATGTGTCGTCATAGCAATTGATGCTAAACGCAACTATACTCCAGATGAAGGCAAAAATATGGTTGACACAGCAGAAGGTAAAGTTTGGTTCGAAGTTGTAACTTATGGCGGTAGAAAACGCACGGGTATAGACGCAATAGATTGGGCGCTACAAGCAGAAAAGCTGGGAGCAGGCGAATTCCTTGTTACATCCATGGATAAAGATGGAACCAAAGACGGCTACGATATCGAGTTAACCCGTACAATTTCTGAACGCGTTAACGTACCCATTGTAGCAAG
>JAAZBP010000126.1 GCA_012513715.1 Thermoproteota archaeon
ATTCAAGTGACAGGAGATTATTACGGTCCGGATCCCACCGGTGGAACTTATCTCGCCGAAGGCAATGCAACTTTTTTAGTTGACCATCAAACCCTAACCTCACCGACTACGCTTTCTCCTTCACCAAAACCAACTTCTCTTCAAACAATCAACACTGACACTCATATGCCAAAAACAGAGCCGTTCCCAACTTCGATTTTAGTTGCTGCTCCAATTGTCTTAGCACTTGTTTTTACATCTATAATGCTTTTCAGAAAGCACCAAAAAACCACTAAGTCAAGAAACCTTGACAAGCTTTAGTCAAGAGAATTTGACAAGAATGTTTTTAAATTAAGTCAATTCAACAGTGAATCATGCGGAAAATAGCTAAGGTCTATTCTGTATTACTTGTTGTATCCTTTCTAATATTCACACTAAACGTTCAGGATTTCCCTGTCAAAGCCCAAAGTAAAACAATCGTTGTACCAGACGATTATCCTACAATTTCCTCTGCAATACAAAATGCCACAAATGGAGATACTGTTTATATTAGAAGTGGAACCTATACCGAAAATGAGCTTAAAATTACAAAATCCATTTTTCTAATAGGTGAAAAACCTGAATCAACGAAAATAAATTTGAATTCTGAAAAACATGATGAATCCTTATACCCAGAATTTCCAGACCTATACAGAGCAATTTGGTATGACAGAGCTATGGCTGTCCATGCTGATAATTTTGTTCTTTCTGGTCTCACAATTTCAACTACAGGCGGCGACATTAACATTACTGGAAACAATAACAAAATAGAGAGCAACTTCATATCAGCACCTCTAACAGTATTGGGGTCTAATAACAAAATAGTAAACAATACATTATCATCAAGACCCATAAATATTGCTGGAACCCATTGCAACTTTACACTAAATAAAGTTAGCAAGGGTGACGTTAATTTTGCTGGTCAATACAACATAGTATCATTCAATACACTCCGGGATTCTTTTTCTGCAGTCTCAGATGAAAGCTACTTTTACAGTAATTTCTGCCTTGACGCACAGTATGGTGCTTTTAAGGTCAAGGGTAACAATAATGTTTTGTGTAAAAATGTTTTAGACCACTTTGGGGATGGTTTAATTTTAATCGGTTATGGCAACAAGGCGATGTTGAATAATGTCACTTACTGCCGAATAGGTATTTCTCCAAGTGCAGATAGCATAATGTACGCAAACTACGTTGCCTATAATGAGTGGACTATAAACTCACGTAACGCTATCATAAACCCGTATGGCAACCTTAGCTTCTTAGTCCATAACAACTTTGTGGATAATCGATACTATCAAATGTGGACAATGTCTATGTCCAATATTACAGACTATTTAGATAATGGTAAAGAAGGTAATTATTGGAATACATATCAAGGAGAGGATAACAATAGCGATGGTGTGGGTGATTCACCTTTCTACTTAGATTCTACGCATCTTGACAGATATCCCCTAATAAACCCCTTTAATCTATCCACTGTCGAAGAAGTTGTTCCTGATTGGCTTATAATGCCCATTATTGAAATTATCAATCCAGAGAGCGTTACTTATTCAGTCAGAAATGTAAGTGTAGATTTTGTACTTAACAAACAGGTTTCATGGATTGGCTATAGTTTGGATGGAAAGCAGAATGAGACCATATTAAGTAATTTCACACTCACTGCTTTGTCGCTTGGTACACATAATATTACAGTCTATGCTATTGACAGATATGACAATCAGGGTAGTTCAGGAACAATCAGCTTCACAATTCAGGAAAACGAGTCATTATCAAACTTGCTTGTGGTGGCTATAATTATCTCAGTTGTATTTTTCTCTTTGGCTTACATAGTGCTTTTTAGAAGGCATCGTAGAACCGCTATGTTGAGTAAATAAAAAAGTGGGTTTGGGGATTAAATTGTAATCCAACCAACTGGCTAGGTTTTTTAAAAAAAATATTGGCTGATATTAAACGCAATCAAAATTTTAAATCATTAGCAAACTTTTAGCGAGTCCCCACTGCCAAGAACGGCTCAGGCTGCATTCTTTAGCCGATGTGTTGGGATAGTAGTCTATTTGGATTTCTTGCCCAAACGCTTCAGCAACAACAAGGGTTCTGGGAGTAACTTCTGTGTGAGTTTCATAGCTTACCTCAAATCTGAATTTTCCTGTCGCACGGTCATAGGTCCTGCGAAGCTGGCTTACACAAAAAACCTCACGTTCACCAGAACTGAAATGTTTACGCCTCAACTAGACACACAAAAAAACAATTCTCTGATTAATTAAAAAAACAGTGTCGTTAAAAAATAACAACAAAAACCCAACTTAAATTTTTAACTACCAAGAATAGGGCAGAAATCAAAAGCTGAAAAAAGGGCTCTATTCCAAAAACAAGCCTATTATTTTATTGTCTCCTTTAGCGTCTAAATGTACCATCTAAGAATTTTTTTAAGGCTGTTCCATTCCGTGGTCCGTTTAGCAGGTTTTGATGAGATATACTTCTAAAGGCTTCGTATTCAAGTTAAAATTATAAATGTAAAAATCTATACATACCCCTAAGCTGGTAACAATGCCTAGTTACAAACACTTGGTAATCATCAACATTATATTCGGTATTTTGCTATTTTTATCAAGTGAGTTTCTTCTTTTTATTTTAAAGGATAAACTAGTAAAAAACATAGGTCTGTTTATTGGTTATACTTTCACAGATTTTCCTCCACCACCTACGGTAACAGATCCTTTGCCAAATTATCCTTTGCTTATGTTCATAATCATGATTATCATAAACTTGGCTTACTTAGTATGGTTTTTGCGAAGAAGACATCAAAAAACGCAAGTTTGAAGCAATGACCTTTTCCAGCGATACG
>JAAZBP010000127.1 GCA_012513715.1 Thermoproteota archaeon
ACCGCTGATTACAGAGTGATTGTGGAGTAAAGCTGGACCAGAAAAGCGTTTTTCAGTTCTAAGGTCATCAACAATTATAGGAGTTTTACTCTTAAGGGTATAACCAGCTTGCGAAGTGTCTCCTGCATCTACTATGGCTTTGCCAACTAACCCCTTTTTCCAACCAACACCAGCACGCAATAGTAACTCTTCTCCACCAGGTAGAAGCTCCAAAACTTTACAGAGTTCAACATCTAAAGCAGATGCTACTTCATAAACAACCTTATCCAAAAAATCGTCTATAGTAGGTTGTGTTAATGCATATTGTCCAAGCTCTGCTACCGTAGCCTGCAAATGGGCAAAAGTCTTTAGTTTCTCTTTCATCTGCTTAGATTCAGAAATATTGAGTATTGTAGTTAAAATTTGAATTTGATTTTTAACTTCAATTAATTTTGCAGAAAAAAGAGCAGTTATTAGTTTACCACTTTTAGTTTTAAAATTGACTTCATAATTAAGTAGATGCCTGTTTTTATTCAACAAATCCAAAATTTGCTGCCTATCTAGGGGATTAGTATACAAAATTAAAGCTGACTGCCGCCCAATCAGTTCTTCTCTGCTATAGCCAAATAAATTTACAAATTGCTCGTTACAATCAATAAAAAGTCCAGTTTCAAAATCACTAATGCATAAAGCAACAGAATTTAAATTGAAAGCTGCAGAAAAACGAGCTTCTGCAAGTTTATTTAAATCCGCAGATCTCTTCAATTCAACACATAACTTAATTCCATGAATTAGTTCACCATAAACAGTCTCTGGTGAGCCTTGCTTGTTATAATAACCATTTGCCCCCATGTTTAAAGCTTTTATAGCTACCTCTTCTCGTCCTTTCCCAGTGAATAATACAAAAGGGATATGGCTATTTTGTTCGCGAAGCTCTTTTAAGAATATAAGACCATCTTTCTGTGGCATCTCAAAATCAGAAACAACAATATCATAAACAGTTGTGGAGAGTTTTTTTATTGCTTCATCAGCAGATACAGCGCTTTCAACAGTGAAACCTGCCTCTAGCTCTAAAATCTGCTTTGTAACTTCCAAAAAGCTAGCATCGTCATCAACATGCAAAACATGTATCTTTTTGCTGTCTTTAACGGACGACAAAGCTGTACAATCACTTAAAGAGTATTGCAGAATTTCAAGTTTATATCCTTTGCTAATTGTGGATATTTAAAATAAATTCAAAATCAAACTCAAAAATAATACAAAAAAATTAAAAAAATGTAGAAAAAAATCTTTTGATGCGATTTATAGTCAAAAAAAATGAAGGTTAGAAGACTAAGTTATAGTAACAACCTATTTTTTCAGTTTTTTAAGTTCTTCGATTCTGTTTTGGACGTTTTCCATTTCCTTTTCAAGATCTGCTTTATCTGTAACTAGGTCTTTTTGGTAGTTTTCCAAGTTCACTATTTCTTGTTCTGGTGCTTGCTGTTGAACTACAGCGGGGTATACTTGTGGAGCTACGGGTTGTCCGTAACCTGGTTGAGGATATCCGTACCAGCCTCTACCACGGCCTCTACCGAAACCTCGACCACGTCGTCTACCATATCCATATCCTGTGTTTGAGTATCCAGGAACTGAATATCCTGCGCAGTATCCTGCGCCGCGTCCTGTCATTGGGCCTGCGCCCCATGGTCCTGTTCTATCTCCTCCGGGCATATATTTCACCTCTTTTTTTGTGTTTATGCACATAATTAATTATGTGATAGTGCACAGAAATATATAAAAGTTCCGCACAACAATTAAAGTGTAAATAAAACAAACAACAAAAGAAGCAACAGAAGCAACAACTCAAATTAATAAAATAAAAAACAACACTATAAAAGTAACGGAAAATAAACTAAAAAAGGTAAAAATTATGTGGAGAGGAAGACACAGGTATGGTAGAAGAGGAAGGTTCCCTAAGCCCATAACTATTGGAAATGTACCACCCACAACTATTTTCGCTCCAAACCCTCCCAGATGTATGGATCCCATATACATCGAATTTGCAGAAGTTGAAGCATTTAGAATAGTAGATTTGGAAGGGACATCCCAAGAAGAAGCAGGCCAAAAAATGAGCATCTCAAGAGGAACCATATGGAGACTGGTGCAAAGCGCGAGAAAAAAGACCGCACAGGCAGTCAGTGAAGGAAGACCATTATATGTTGTAGCAGTTGACCCAAACAAAACCACTTAAAAAATGATAGACTAGAAACAATGTCTTAAATTAACAGAGCGAACTCAAGTTAGAAAATGAACTGTTTTGGAACCACAGAAGAAGTGAAAATTAATTTTTACAATTGTTGGAGAAACAAGAGCGGACAGAACTAAGTTTACTAACCTATAGACGCATTCCAATAGTAAAGTCTCTGATATTTATCGAAGAGAGAATATTTTGGGTCATCATAAATGATGTCCAAATTGTCACCATACTTTAAAAGAAGTGATTGCATCAGATTCCATATAACTTCAGCTCTTTCTCCGGCTTGCCAATACCAATTTCGGTCATGAGGATACCTCATACCCCAACCATAATTCATAGGCAAAACCAACGCAGTCTCAGCTTTATCTGAAGTGCGAGACAACTGCTTGTAAACAAATACATCTTTCCAGAATCGTTCGAGTATTTCAAAATGTTCATCAAGCAAAACACAGTATGGGTTGTCAGCGTTATTGCAGGGATAATTGAAAATAGCAACATATTCTGCACCGTTTTCGTAAGCTGAAACCATTTGGTTGTATACTTCTTCGCCGTTATCTAAATATGGAGGCTGATCATATTTCCAAGTTATTATTGCACCCCAACTCTTATTTTGCATATAAGCTGCTCCCCGCACCAAACCTATGCTTTTGGCAGTAGATTCGTTCCAACCTAATTGAACAAGCATAATATCGTAACCGCCTAAATAATCAAACCAGTAAAGGCCATAGTCAGAAGTGAAGGTTATTATTGAACGATTTTTAAGCTCTTTTATGCCTATGTCATTCTTGATTCTATTCACGTACATCTCCGCTGCCAAATCGTAATCTTTTGCTAATGACCCATTCATGAATGCCTCCATTGCAGAAGCATGTGACTGGTATAGAGGTGAATTCTGCAGTTTTAAATATTCAAAATAACGAGACCAGTTATAATCCAGTTGAATACCGCCTGGTTCATCATAATAGTAAACTCCTAGAAATTGTTCTCCATACTTTTGTTTTGCATAATCCAACCAAGGTATCTGCCATGGACAATCTATATCAAACCAGCCGAAATATACTACGAGGTTTAATCCAGCCGATATAGCGTAATCACAGATTTCAGTTGTAAGGTTCTCATTTTTGCTTATAGGTCCGGATTGTAATACAAACAGGTTAGTGTAATTTTTTACTCTGTCAATCAAAAGTTTAGCATCTTCACTTGTGTCACCGCAGTAAGTGACTCCCACATAAAAAGGCTTGACAGTTTGGTCACTTAGAAGGTTAAGGGGATAAACAAAGATCATACTCAAAATAACTGTCAACAATGCTAGGGAAAGAACTGAGTATTTCCTCATCTTCTCCACGCGATTTGAGTTAATTGACTTCATTTTTTAAAGATATTTATGTTATTTGTATTTATATGATAAACATCATTAATACTTATTGTTTATAAAATAAACTGAAAACTTCTTTAGTTCATCCAACCATTAAAATTTGGAACAAAATAGTTTCCAGTGAATAAGTTATAGACGTAAATAGCTGAAAACACCTGTTGTATACATAAGTTTCTTTCAGCAAAAAATGAAAATAAAGCAAAAATGAAGTAAACAGTAATTAAACTCAGTTTAATTTCCGCACATAATAATCCTTTCCAGCATATTGCACCTCAACGATTTTACCTTCAGAAACAAGTTTTTCAATAATTTCCCAACCAGTTTCAGCTTTCTTTAAAAATTCTTTTACTGCTTCAGTACACATTGGATGAACAGCCATAACACTTAACAAATCCTCTTCGACATGACCTGTAAAAGCAAAAGCATTTCCCTCATAATCAATCAAATATTCAACTCGGTCAACCCCAAGTTTTTCAGAAAAAACTTGAAAAGCACGATTTAGAGTGGCCTCTTTGGCGCATTTCACCCAGTTTTCCGAGGGCGGCCTAGTAGGAGTTGAAATATAGGCTCTGCGCAGTTTTTTTATTTCAGCTAAAAAAGAGGATATCTTTTCTAATTCAGTTGAATGATCTACATCGTCTAAAAGCATAGTTTCAGTTACAAGTGTTCCGTTAAATGATTCGGCAAAAATTTTAATGCCATTCATAATGGCAGTTAAATCTAAAGATTTATGGGGTCTGTCTATTCGCCTCCATAAATCCTTGCTTACTGCATCTACCTTTAAAGAAATATAATCAGCATTTAGCAAGTCATTTCGTACTTCACGTGACCAGATCAGAGATGAATTAGTTATAACAGCTACGGGAATACCTAATTTTTTTAAAAGTGATATTTCTACGCCAATGTTTATGTCTAATGTTGGTTCACCATCAGCGACAAAAGTAAGATAGTCAATTTGTTCGTGTTGCGTATTAGAGTTAATAATTCTTTTCTTGACGTCTACTAAAATATTTGACGGAGAGTAAAAAAATTGACGAGAAAGCGAAAGATCACAGGTTTTACCTAGTTGACAGTAAACACATGAATAGGTACAGTTTTTTGGTCTAATGTTATTGATTCCTAAACTTTTGCCCAAACGTCTAGATGGAACTGGACCAAAAGCAAGAAAATGAGAACTTGACAATCTACTTCACCTAAAAAAATGCTACGTTATGTATAAACATCACATGAAATCGATTTGAAATGTGCAAGAGATAAACTCAGAACATTTACAAGTACACTGGATTGGATACCAACATCTTTTAATGCAAACTCAAAAAATTGAAAAGAATCTTTATTTTTATCTAAACGGTTTCTTAAGAAAAAATGGGGTATCGCAATTATCAAACTCCTAAAAATATGCTAATTTTGGTCCACATACTTCTTATTTCTCCTGAAATAGTACTATCGGGTGAATATTCAATAATTGTTTTACCATTAACCATTGCCTGAGTAACTATAGGATCAAAGGGAATGACTCCTATAACTTCAATGCTTTTTTCTCTACAATAGGACAGAATTCTATTTGTATTATTAACGTTCACATCGTACATGTTTATGCAAACAAAAGGAACAACATTGAAGTGGTCAAGCAACTTGAGAACTCTTTCAAGATCATGTATACCTGACATTGTTGGCTCAGTAATTACTAAAGCAGCATCTACACCAGTAATTGAAGCTATTACTGGACACCCAATTCCAGGGGAACCATCTATTATAATTAGGTCTTTTTTTGCTTTTTCAGCTAAAACCTTTGCGTTCTGACGAATTAAAGTGACTAGTTTGCCGGAATTAGACTCGCCTGGGAAAAGCAATGCATGAGACATTAGACCATATTTAATTTTAGAAACGTATGATTTTCCAGAAACGCGTGGAGCTAAAGTTATAGCTTTAGTTGGACAAATAAATTCGCAGACTCCACAGCCTTCACATGCAATAGCGACTATCTCCAATTTTTCATTTATGGCGTCAAATTTGCATTTTTCTCGGCACAAACCACATTTAGTACATTTTGTTTCGTCGATTATTGCAATTTTTGAAGCTATGAACTCAGTTTCTTTGTTTACTTCCGGATGTAACAACATGTGTAAATCAGGTGCATCCACATCACAATCAACTAAAACAGCGTCTTTTGCTAGAACTGCAAAACAAGCAGTTATTGATGTTTTACCAGTACCACCTTTACCGCTTAAAATGGCTAATTGCTTCATTCTTTGAGTATCTCCTTGATCTTGCTGTATAAAATCTGGAATTTTTCAGCCCATTCAGGCATCTCTAAACTAAATGGGACACCCTTAGAGTAAAACTCAGCTATACGCCGTTCATAAGGAATTTCCAATAGAATTTCGATTCCTTCTTTTTCACAGTAATCATATACTTTCCTATCACCGATACCAGCACGATTAACAACAACACCCATAGGAACAGCTACTCTTCGCAAAACATCCACAGCAATCTTTAGGTCATGTAGACCAAAAGGTGTGGGTTCGGTAACTAATAAACAAAAGTCGCTATCACTTGCAGTTTCCACAAAAGGACAAGAAGTTCCTGGCGGGCTATCAAGAATAACATTTCCAGACTTGTTAATTTGATTTTTAACTGCTTTAATTAATGGAACAGATAGAGGCTTACTTACATCAAGTTCTCCATAAACAAGAGAAACATCATCAGCTGAACCAAAATTCAACGTCCCGATTCGCTGTTTTTCCCAAGTGATAGCTTTGGTTGGACAGACTAAAGCGCAGCCACCGCAGCTGTGACAAAGCTCAGGAAAGATAAGAAGTTTATCTGAGGCAATAAAAATCGCGTTGAATTGGCAAAACTTGGTGCATTCTCCGCAAGCATTACAAAGTTCACGGTCTACCTTGGGTATTAAATTACAGACAGGTTCTTTCCTGTAAATTTTTGGGTTGAGTAATAAATGGGCATTAGGTTCTTCGACGTCGCAGTCTAAAAGTTGCACATTTCCTACTGAAATAGCCAAGTTTACTGCAACTGAGGTTTTACCTGTTCCACCTTTTCCACTTGCAACAGCAACAATCATGTTTAATCACTTAAATCGAATTAATTTGTATAAAAAATATTATCGACTCTTCAGTTCCTCGTATTCAGTAATAGCTTTTTGAAGTGTTTTTATGGATAATTTAACACAATCGAGCTTGGAAGATGGTAAACCGTCAAGTTCTTGCAGTACATCTCCTTCTGTCAGGTTCTTTGCTTGACTAATTGTTTTACCTTTAAGGATATTGGTCATTGCAGATGCCGAAGAGGCTGCCCCTGGACACCCTAAATAATAGAAACTAGCGTCTTCGATTATTTCATCTTTGCTGATTTTCAAGTAAAGTTCTAATAAATCACCACAAGGTCCAAGAAAAGAAGTGATGACACTAGGGTTATCCAAGGGACCAACGTTGACACTGTTTACGTATAACTCTATAGCCTTATCAGAATAACCTGATGCCTCCATCAAACGTAGCTCTTCAGTAGAAAGCTCTCGCGTCATTAGTTCACATCCGAGGTGAAAACAAATTCATTAGTGAGCGTGTCCACAACCTTCTGTAAGTTTCGGTAACTTATTCTCATTGTAAGCTACAACTATATCGTTGACTATACCAGAATTAGCTTGTAACACAGGCACTCCAGCACATTCAAAGATGTCAATCGCTTTTCCACCCATACCACTAACTATTACGGCGTTAGGTTTTAGAGCAAGTATATGATCAGGAGCTAAACCGGAACCGCCCATATGTTCACTAGTGTTTAAAACACTTTTCACGTTTAACACTGTACCTTTACTATCCAATTCTACAACAGTAAAGTAAGGAGCTCTACCGAAATGTGCTGCTAAACGGGTATTTAGACCGTTTTGGTCTTCTGAAGGTATAACTAATCTAATTGTCAAAAACTTCACCCAAAATAACAGTTGAAAACTCGGTTGACATACAGTAAAACACTGAGTTGGCTGATTGAATCAAGGTTTTCCACCTAATCCTGCGTGCTCATTTACTGTTGGAGAGTTTGTTTTTTTAAATTGACCTTTTTTGAATTTTTCAATTACATCCTTCACAGTTCCTGAAGCGCCAGTTACTATTTCTATGCCTGCTGCTGATAGGGCTTCAAAAGCGTTAGGTCCGACGTTCCCGGTTATAACCGCTTTAACGCCTTTACTCACTACAGTTTGGGCAGCTTTTATGCCTGCGCCGCCGCCTGTAGAGGCAGCGTCATTTGATACAGCTTCAAACTGCATTGTTTCAGTGTCTACGATTATAAAGTATGCACATCTACCGAATCTAGGATCTAATTGTGCATCCAAATTGTTTTCCATTGCGCTTATACATATTTTCACATTTTTCGCCTCAAGTTTTTAAGTTAATTTTAATCGGTTGTGTGGAAATTTAGCCGTGCTTTAAAAAACATCGAGGGAACATGGTTTACTTGTTTGTGTATTGGTTTTTGTTAATGGTTACTGCAGATATTGCGTGACCACACCCCTGATGTTTGTTGCACATATGGGTTCAGCTGAACACCGATTATTTTTTCCATCAACTGAATACGCAATAGTTTAATAGCTAAAAAATATTAATACTTTTTGTTTATAAAATAAACTAAAAAATTGAGTACATATAAACAATACATAAAATAAGAAACATGAAAAAACATTCAAACAAAAAAACAACAGATACAGAAAAGAAAAAAAACGCTAAAAATAGAACAAAAAACAACAAAAACCACGCAACCCCCAAGCAACCCAATATGAGTTAATCAAAGCTAATGACATTAGGTCCAAATTAACTATACAACAAATCAAGAATAAAACTTGAAAAACCTTAAGAAAGAAACAACTCATAAAACTATAATAAGCGAAATAATATGAACACTAAAAAATTTACCATCCTCCACTCAAACGACATGCATGGAGATTTCTTAGCAGAAATCCAAGGACATGAAGGAAAACTCGTAGGCGGTTTAGCCTTACTGTCAAGCTACATTAACAAAGTAAGACAAGAAGAAGAAAATGTACTTTATGTAATAGCAGGAGACATGGTTCAAGGTTCACTTATTGACACGGAATACAAAGGAATCTCCACTATGGAAATAATGAATTATTTAGATCCGGATGTGGTTGCTTTAGGCAATCACGAGTTTGATTATGGATTACCACACCTACTATTTCTTGAAAAAATGGCCAATTTTCCGATAGTAAACGCTAACTTATACATAAAAAAATATAACAAAAGATTAATGCAATCCCATTTGATACTAAAAAAAGCAGGTTTTGACATACTTTTCACAGGCATCATAACTGAAAAAGTAATGGATTCACTCAACAAAGATAAATTGATAAGTAGTTTTGTGACCTTAGAAGAGGCTAGTCATGAAATCGAAAAAATATGTGATGTCTACAAAAACGACGACATTGACTTAACAGTAATATTAACACATATAGGATTTGAATCAGATGTTGAACTGGCAAAGTTGATAAGCCCTACAGCAGGCGTTGACATCATAATAGGTGGACATTCCCACACAATCCTCGAAAAACCCGAGTTGGTTAATGGCATACTAATTGTTCAAGCAGGGGTTGGAACAGATCAAATTGGTCGCTTAGACATAGTAGTTGACGATGACACCAATAAAATAGTGGATTATTCCTGGCAATTAATTCCAATAAACAACAAACTCATCGAACCGGACCAAAAGCTAGAAGAATTCATCAAGAATTTTCAAGAAAACGTTGATTCCAAATACAACTCGATAGTTGGAAAACTAGCTGTACAATTGACTCACCCAATTCGAGAAATAGAAACTTCGTTAGGCAACTTAGCTGCAGACATATTCTCAGAAAGAGCAGAATCAGAAGTAGCTCTTGTAGGCAGTGGCTGGATACGCTCCAAAGAAATCGGACCAGTAATTACTCTTAAAGACTTTTACCGTTGTTTCCCATTCGAAGATACGCTTCACCGGTTCAAAATAAATGGGACACAGTTAAAAACAATTTTTAGTCACATAATGCGTGCTGAAAACCGAAACGGAGAAGGAGAGTGCTATCAAGTTAACAGCAGAGTCAAAGCAGTCTATGATGATGCTAAACAGAAACTTGTTTCTTTAAAAATTGATAACACTGAAGTAAGTCATGATAGGCTTTATACAATCAGTTTACAGGGATATCATGTCAGAAATTCCGCAGCTAACTTGAATATATCACTAGAGCAACTCACTAAAGAAGGCAAACCTAAAATGATAGCTATGTCAGCTCAAGATGTTCTCTTAGAACACATTAGAGACAATCAAAACGTTAAGAAACAAGTAGAAGGCAGAATTACATATTTACAATAAAACAGCCTAAAAAAATTAAATTCAGTCTACTAAAAATTTTATCTTTTTTATTCACACAAAACTTGAGTTTAAAACCCAACTAGATGAAAATGATTTCCAACAGAAAATAAACCGGTAAGATTAACAAATTTTTTAAAAACCAGAATTCTGAAATATTTTAAAAAGTGGGGATGAAAGGGTTCAGTAGTCTTCCATTTGGTAGAGACCCAAATCAATGTTCAGAACTTTTTCGGGTCCATGACTGTCTTCTAAGTCATATAGGTCGTTTGTGGCTTTCTCTAAACAGCTTTTTCGTGTAGTCATTTTAGCTTTAACCATCCTAGATTTTACTTTACTCTCAGGTTTACAGACAACTGAAGAAGAGTCGAGAACCAAAGAGTTATCGATAATCTGAGGTTCAACTTTTGCATCTTCAATTGACAAGTTACATTTTAAT
>JAAZBP010000128.1 GCA_012513715.1 Thermoproteota archaeon
CGAGAAAAAAAAGTTATCCTTTACTTTTATCCCAAAGATTCCACATCAGGATGCACCGCTGAAGCATTAGGATTCAAAGAAGCAAACTTGCATATAGAAAAACAAAACGCTATAATCTTAGGTGTAAGCAAAGACAGCGTAGAGTCGCACCGCAAGTTTAAAGAAAAAAACAGTTTACCCTTCATGTTACTAAGCGATCCAGATATTGAAGTGCAAAAACAATACGATGTCTGGAAACAGAAAACCCTCTATGGCAAAAAATACATGGGAACAGAAAGAACAACTTTTCTCATAGACGAAAAAGGTATAGTCAAGAAGGTGTACCGTAAGGTTAAACCAAAAGAACACGTACAATCCGTTCTTTCTGACCTGAAGGCAATAAGTTGAATTTTCCAAAATATCATTTAGGCTAGTTACAGCTCTTAAAGCTAAATCACCTTAGCTATTGTCGAAAAATCGAAATGAATAAGCAAACCTTCAGAATACTGAAGGTTTCTTTAACCTGAGAACATTCATACTCCAAAGCATCCTTCGTATACCTGATAATTTCCGCTATAACAGCATTATCTATACCCCATTTGCTAAAGGCTCATCTTAAATCGCTATGACGCCCTTTATCCGTCAATATATGTTGTTCGCACTTGTTTTACAAAGTTACACAAAATATGTTTTGTCTGTTTTTTACAAAAAAATAAGTATTTATTGAAAGATATACGGGGAAATAATTTATGTATATGCCGCTTTTGGTTGCTTAATTACTCTGTTTGTTTTATTCAGTACAGCCGTATCTGTATTGTTGTCTTGTCTGGGTTCTTTCCTGAGTAGCTTCTTGCGTCGACTTCTCTGTGTCTGCGTTTTCAACACAGTCTCCCTCTCTGTGTTGCTCTCTTAGTTGTTCTTGGTTACTTTCTTGAGGTTGATTTGTTGCAGTTTCGCCGTCGTTGCATGTTCCATCTCGTAGTCGTTCTTGAGTTCTCTGCTGTGTTGGTTCACATGTTTCTCCAGTCTGAGTGCATGTTCCATCTCTAAGTTGCTCCTGTGTTGTGTATTGTTGCTGTTGAGGGTCTACTTCAGCTTCACAGCAGTTTTCATCTTTAAACTGTTGTCTAACTTCAGTTCTATTCACGTCTCCATCTTGGTTTCCATTTACTGCAGCCACAGTACCAACAGAAACAGCTATCAAGCAAGCTAATAGTGAAACAATAGCTACTTTTATTGTTCTATTCACTCTGATTCACCTCCAACTCACAATAGACTTACTCTGAAACGTTCAATTTGAGGTATACTCTGAAAAAACCATTCCAAAACTGAAACAGCAATTTCACGGTTCTATGCTATTATATTTGCAAGAGGTAAAACAACCACAAATAGGATCAACCAACCCTATGCTGCAAATTTTTAGGGCAAGAACTGCTGGGTAAATTATTGGAAATGCACGCGTGAATTTGTTTATTACATGCGGCTTTTGGAACGTTGCGATCGTTGGTTCAAGAGGTTAATAGAGGTATTCACAAACTCACCTTGATTGAAATGTAAAATAAAAAAGCAACTCATTCAGAGTAAAAATTGATTTGTAGGAATTAACGCAACAATTTATAACGATAGGCTTAAAACGTTAAATCGACAACTGAAGATTATAGAGGTCTATCCTTGTCAGACGTAGAAATAATCATTAAGCAAGAGGCAGGAGTAAAAGACCACGAATCTGCATCACCTCCAACAGTAGGGTTAAAAGCAGGTGCATTCGCTGAGTTGGGCACGCTAATTCTGACTAATAAACGTCTTGTCTACATATCAAAAGGTGGAGTTGCACGAGCAGCCGCTTGGGGAGTCGGCACAGTTTTTGCAGCTCAAGCCATCGAAAAACGTGTCTCAAAAGCTGAAATCGATGAGTTAACAACTCGAGAAGGAAGCTACTTTATACCACTTCAAAACATCATAAGCGTGGAAGCTGGCCGAAAAATGGGGCAATCATACATTAAAGTTGACGGCGTACCTTCAGGTAAGCCAATTCACTCTTATGTTGTCGACGGAGGATCCAACAATCAAGACTGGGTGAACGCAATTAACCAAACAAAATCAGGATTATCTCCCCATGTAGTTCCACAAACCGCTAATTTAAAACCTCATCAAACTCAAACATCTTCGTTTAAGAGCATCTGTCAAAAATGTGGTACACCTGCTAATTCAGGGTCAAGATTCTGTGCTTCATGTGGAACACCATTAACACAGACCCAAACAAGCATGCCAGTACCGCCCCCGCCGCCTCCACCGCCAACACAAGTGCCATTATGTCCAGATTGCAGAAGACAAATTAGATATATCGAACAATACAAGCGGTGGTACTGTGATAACGAAAAAAAATACCTTTAGGTAGGCTTTTTCAATTTTTCTTCTCAAATTATCTTTATATTGGATAATCTATTTTTTTTAAGCGCGTATTCTATCACTTTGTTTTTATGTGATAATGAATAAAAAATGGGTTTAACTATACAACTATCTAACCTTATATAATTGATTTGATAGTTCTTGAAAATACAAGTTGGAGAGATAAACCTGTGGATGAAGTTTTAGCGATGCTCGATAAAATGGCAAAGAGAATCCAAAAGAATGTGGATGAAAGTAAAGAGGCTATTTGGAAACAATCAGCGATATATGAACGACTTCAGCAGTCGTCAGAAGCAACACAAGAACAAAAAATCAGAGCGTTTATTAAAAAAACACTTGAGCTAGAACGGTTAGAACGTGTTAATTCACAATTGAACTTGTTGTATTCTCTTCAAATTTTTGCCTTCAAAGTGAAGGTGCTTGAAGTTTCTTTAGATAATATTACTCAGCAACTTACAAAATCGCATGTTCTGGAGAACAGTAGTGAATTGGAGGGAATTAAAAAGAATATTGATGCGCTCAAGATTCTTATGGAGGCTCAATATGAATCATTAAAGGAGATAAACGAATCGCAGAAACATAACTTGGGTTATATACAATAGAAATAAAAAAATAAAAAAGACAGCTTGGCAGTCCAACCATTATATGGTTGGCTGACTACAGCTTTTTTGTTTTTGGGTTGATTAAAACAGTTTTTCCCAACTTGAAACTAAGTCTAGGACTTCTTGTCCAGCCTTTCCACCATAACTCTTTAGGCGTTCCCGAGTATCTTTTTCTGCAATAGCTTTCTTCTGGAATTCTTGCATTTGCTCATCGTTTTCTGTTAGATATAGGATGCCGTCTGTTCCTGCTCTAGCCATTCTGACTGAAACTGTAAGAAGTTCCTTTGTGGTTGGTGTCTCTTTTGGATCATCGCCTGGACCTATAACGTATAGTGCACAGTTTAGCTTAACGTCTTTGAAGAGTTTTTTGAAGTTACGTACCAACATTTCCCAATACCATGGAGTTGCATAGTTCTTGCTGAACATCACAACTAAGAATTCGTCTGTAAGTGGTGCGAGATCATCAAAGTTTACTCCAAATCGTTCATAGTTTGTGACTGGGTCTGGAAGTACGCCAATGACAAATTTTTTCTTTGCTCTGTTGCGTACGCGGTCGCTTACTTGTGCCATGTAGTCGGTGACTTCTTTTCGTCTCCATTCATACCAGCTGAGGCCGCTTTTTGCGTGTAGTTCTTTACAGCGTGGACAGATACAGTGACCGTGCTCTGCAAAGTGGATGCTGTTTAGCCATATACCTTGGCTTTTACGTGCAACATCTTCAATGTAGTCTAGTTGTTCTGCGCGGTGTTCAGGTTGAGTTTGGCAGAGGACTTCCCAGCGGACGTTAAAGTTGTCGTTGGTTCTCCATGCTGGGCCAAGTTCAGATTGAGATATCCAGTCTGGGTGGTTACGTGCGGCTACGTTATCTCCAAAGATAGCTATGTTGCTATGCATGTCTGCTTTTGGGGGCATTCTTCTGCCGACTTCTGGTTTTACTCGGAAAAGGTCATAATCAAAGCCTGGGACTCTTTTTTTTGGTATAAACATGTATGTGCCGAATTTCATTTGCTTCTACCTTTTTAGAACTCAAGACGCGCGTGGCTGTTATAAAGTTTTGCAATAATAAGCCAAGAATTGACCACAGAACCTAAAAAAGTTGTTTTATGATTGTTCACAATGATTTATTTTACAGTAAAAATAGAGTTATGTATTTTTTAATTACTTTTAGTGATTATTACTAATCTGCAATGTTTTAGTTGATGCGAAATAACTTGAATGAAAAATAAATTAATTAAACCTGACTATACGCTTTAGTTCCTCTAAATGCTAATAAAATCCGCTAATATTTTATTTTGTCTTCACCTTTCTATGCTCCAACTGATCTAAAATTTTGTTCGCAAAAGCTGTATTATGGACAAGTTTTAAACAAATACATTGAAAAACCCAAACAAAAGAAAGTTAAAATTCACCTGATCATTTACGCAAGCTTTTTAGGGCTAGTTCATTTCGCAAGTTATGCTCTGCCTCTATTTTATGTTTAGGTGCCTTAATGACTCAACCATATACTCAACAACCGCAGGAAGCCACTTCGGCGTTAAGATCTGATTCAAAAAAACCTATAACAGATGAAAATCTATCATTAAAAGAAATTAATTTTTCCACACCAAATAACAATTTTTCCTCTGAAAAATATAGTAAATGCGTTAGTTTGAAAGGCAATGCAATAAAGACTGGTATTGCTTCAGTGTTAAAGATTTCAGGTTACACTAAACCTCCTAAACAGCCTGAAACTAATTTGCATTCATCTATTAGGCGTCTTGTCAAAGTTTTAAACTGGGCTGCCCTTCTCTTTGCAGTATTAATCTCTATTTTAAGCTCTTTGAGAGGGTTACTGCCAAACCCCTTAGAGGTTGTAATGTATTTTTTAGCCCTACTTTTTATCCTGTTACCAGAAAAGTTGCCTAAGCTTGTTACTGCAGTTTTAAGTGAAGGCAGTCGTACTATGTATAGTAAAGGTGTAATTCTAAAAAATCTGAATACAGCAGAAACCTTGGGAAATGTTTCAGTTATAGTTACCGACAAAATCGGAGTATTAACCGAGAATAAACCTCATATTACACATCTTTTTTTTGACGGTGACATTAAGTCAATAGAAGAATTCAAAACTAACGAAAAATCAGCTTTAAAAACTGCCTTTCTAGCAAGTGCTCCCGCCGGAACAGCTGATTTAAGTGATCCGTTCGCTAAGGCACTTTTTGATTATCTCAAAAAGGCAGGGTTAGATACAAAGACTCTAAAAGACGAGTGGATTGTTAAAGACGAAATAAGTTTTGATCTTAAACGTGAAATAGCCTCATACTTGTACCAGTTCAATAACTCTAAGGTTGTTTTATCCAGTGGTTCACATCAGAGGATTATAGAAAAATCAAACAGGATATTGCTTGAAGGTCGAGAAACTCCTATTACAGATTCACTCAGAACTCAGTTTTCCAATATTACTAAACATATGGAACTCAACGGTGAAAGTCTTCATGCTTTCGGATACCACCGTTTATCAACTGAAAATGAAAACAACAAGGAATTATGGGAAAGTGATTTCGTTTTAGTTGGCATAATAGGTTTTACCTATTCGCCCCGTAAAGAAGTCAAAGACGCTATCCAAAGCGGCAAACAAGCAGGCGTCAGAGTGATACTCCTTGACCGTGATAATCCAGAAGTCGCCAGAACTTTCGCAGATAAAGTTGGATTAGAATACTCTAGGGTGGTTTCAGGAAAAGAACTCTTTGATCTGTCTGATTATGACCTGAAAAAAATGCTTGAAGAAACTCCTTTATTTGCGCGTGTAAATCCAGAAGATAAGTTCCGGATAGTAAAATTGCTAAAAGAGAAAGATGTTGTAGCTGTTACAGGCTATGACGTGAAGGATGTACCTTCATTAAAAGAAGCCCATATTGGTATAGTTCCCTCTTTATCGGTAACTGAATTAGTGAAAGAATCCTCAAATATTAGACTCTCCAATTACAGTTTCGCTTCTATAGGGACTGCGGTTAGAGAAGGTCGTAGACTTTTTGGTAACATAAACAAGGGATTACAGTACTATTTAGCCTGCAAATTAGCAATAGTAGCTCTATTTGTAATATCACTTATTCTAAGCGTTCCCTTACCTTTTTTGCCCATACACATTATACTATTTGAGCTCTCCATTTTTGTCGTTACTTATGCAATTTCTATTGCTGAACCACAAGAGCAGACATTAACGAAAAAATCGTCTTACTACTTCAAAGAACGGTTTATGGACAATATAATGTTAAAAAACATCTTTTTGGGTGCTTTTAGTATTTTCTTAACCGTTACTTTAGTCTACCTGTTTGCCTATTATACCTCATTAGACATAGCATATGCTCGTACAGCATCTCTTGCTGCTTGGCTATTAAGCCATTTACTGCTTGCATTCAACTTTTGTTCTGGCAAACAATCATTATTTAAACATGGGTTATTATCCAACAAACTAATTGTGATTTGGGCTCTGTTAGTCGCATCTATTTTATTGTTATCTTCAACTTTACCTTTATTGCAGACTGTACTTAATATGGCCGTGCTGCAGCCCCTCGATTGGATATTTATTGTAATCCTCTCTTTTTTTCCTACTTTTTGGGTGGAACTCAGGAAAAAATTGACTAAAAAACTATGAATACACATATTCGATTTAATTAGTTTTATTAGTGTTTTAAGCTAAAAAAGATACCACTTAGGAGTAAAGGGAATAGTGGACTCTAAATCCGCCACCGTCAATTTCCCGGTTGATACAATTCGTTTTATAGCTATATTCCTTATTATTTTTCTCCATTCTTCAGGTTACCCTTACAAATTTCTTACTCCAGAAACAACAGTTATTGATATAGTAAATTGGTTTACTCTGAACTTCTACGATACAATAGGTATGTTTGGCTTACCATTATTTGTAATGTTAACAGGCGCTCTTCTGCTTAACCCAGTTAAAAGTGATGAACCGCTTCGGGTTTTCTACAAAAAAAGGTTCAACCGTATAGGGTTACCTTTCGTTTTTTGGACTATCATCTATTTTATTTGGACTTTTGCTGTACTAGATTGGCCATTTACAACATTTAACGTACTGCAAGGTCTAATTAGCGGTTCATATTACCACTTATGGTATCTTTACGTATTGATGGGGTTATATGCGGTCACACCAGTACTCCGAGTGCTGGTTAAAAATCTAACTCGAAACCTATTCACGTATCTACTTATTCTCTGGTTTACAGGTACAGTAGTCACACCCACCATCCATACTTTCACAGACTTTAACTTTAACCCCGTGGTATTCGTAATCTTTGATTGGGTAGGATACTATCTGCTGGGAGTATATCTTATTAACAGCAACATCCGCCGTTTTGTAGCCTACACTGTAATGATTTTAGGTTTAATAGGAACAATCATGTCAGACTGGATAATTACTGCATTTTTAGGGGCACAACACACCGGTATATGCCACAACTATATGAGTCCCACAATAATACTTGGATCTGCAGCTTTATTCTTTATTTTAGTCACAGGAAAATCAATCATAATTAAAAGTCATGTAAAACTCGATCGCTTTGTACAATGGGTAAGCCAAAACACATTACCTATTTATTTACTTCATATGCTTGTCTTGATAACTTTAACAAACGGGGTCTTTGGTGTCTATTTAAACACCTTAACGTTCTCTCCAGTTTTGGATACCCCACTGTTTGCTGCAATCGTTTTCGCGATTTCTTCTACAGCAGTTTATATACTCAAAAAAATGCCTTACATCTCAAGGTTAATAGGCTAAAATTTAATGTAATTAAAACCGTGTAACTTTTTAACTTAACACCATATTTACTTTGCAGGGAGACACTATCCTTTGCCTATAAAATATTACGCTGCTCCAGAAATCAAGAAACAAGTTGACCAGTTAGCACAAGAATGCGAATTCTACCATGTTGTGCCTCAGTTTGTCTATTGCATCAGAAGTAAAGGCTCAAAAGCGCGTCGCACGATAGCCCGTATCCACGGCTTAGGTAAAGTTTGGCAGGGCGTACTTAACCTCCCTCCATCATATACTATAGAGGTTATCTCTGAAATTTTTGATAGAATGTCACCAGAAGAAAAGGAAAAAACCCTCATACATGAACTCATGCATATTCCGGGTGGCTTTTCAGGCGGCTTTAGACCACATAAAGGGTATGTGGAACGCAAAAACGTTGAGGCTGTATATAAAAAACTATTGAGTGATAGGGCAGCTAAAAAGAAAAATGGCCTTTTTCCCTAAAAAATCAGTGACTCGTGTTTTTGAAGTAATTGTTTTTTCGTGATTTTGAAAGAATAAAGTTTTTACAACGAAATGTTAAAAAAACCATGCCACCTATAGTTGCTAAAGACACAAGGAAACTTTGCCGCTGTACGGAGTTTATCTTGATGAAACATGTTATGAAAAGTCTTAAGCACAATGGTATATTCGTTCCACCTTACGACTATAAAGGTTTTAACATCAAAATACAAGGTAAAACCTTAAAGTTAACACCTAAAAGTGAACAGATGGCGGTTGCATGGGTGCGAAAAGCTACATCTGCAGCATCGCCGCCTGATGTTGTCTTCAAGAAAAATTTTATGAAAGAATTTCTTGAACAAATAAAAAAAGAAAATCCTTCAGCAACTTTCTTAGATGAATTTACGACAACATATCTAGAAAATATAAACAAATATCCTGTTACTATTACTGATGGGAACTCTTCCAATCCGCAAGAAATCAATTTCACTCAAATTTCTAAATATATTGAACAAGATAGAGCAGCGAAACTTGCCTTAACTAAGGAAGAGAAAAAAAGTCTTTCTGAAGAACGCAAAACAAAAAGGTTGGCTTATAAAGAAAAATATGGTTACGCTGAAGTTGATGGGCAAAAACTTGAATTAGCGAATTGGACAGCTGAACCTTCTTGTCTTTTTGCTGGGCGTGGTGATCACCCTCAACGTGGTCGTTGGAAAGAGGGTCCAAGTGAACAGGATATTATTCTTAATTTGCCATCTAAAGTTCAAAAACCGCCGGGTAACTGGAAAGGAATAGTTTGGGAACCCAATAAGATGTATGTCGCTAAATGGGAAGATAAACTTACAGGTAAAATCAAATATGTCTGGTTTAGTGATACAGCGTTTTTAAAACAGAACAGAGAAAAAGAAAAGTTTCAAAAAGCTGAATCCTTGGGGAAGCAAATTAACATAATTGAAAAACACATTCTAAAAAACCTAAAAGATAAAGATGAAACACGCCGCAAAGTGGCTACAGTATCATGGCTAATTTTAGTTCCTAACATGAGGGTGGGCGACGAAAAAGATCCAGATGAAGCAGACACAGTTGGTGCAATAACACTTAGAAAAGAGCATATAAAAATTGAAGGCGACACAATACACTTTGACTTCTTAGGTAAAGACTCTGTTAGATGGGTGAAACAGTATAAGGCGCCTCCAGAAGTCATTCAAAACATTAAATATTTCAGTGAGAAAAGTAAAGAATACCTCTTTGAAGGTATAGATTCAAAAAAAGTCAGTCGATTTCTATCTGAAAAAATGCCTAAACTAACCGCTAAGGTTTTTCGTACATGGCGATGCACTAAAACTGTTAAAGAAGAACTTGAAAAAAGTGGGGTAACCAAAAAAGACCCTGAATACAAAAAAAAGTTCGCAGCAAAGATGGCAAATCTTAAAGTGGCTGAAGTAGCGAATCATAAACGTAAAGTGCCCGCGACCTTTGATGACCGAGTAGCTAAAAAAGAAGATGCCCTAAAGAAGCTTAAAGAACAATTGAAGCTCAAGAAAAAAGAGGGAAAAACGACTATATCTCTTGAAGCGCGAATTGAACGTGCCAAACTTGACTTAGAATTAACAAAACTTACCCGAGAATACAATTTGGGGACTTCTCTCAAATCATATATTGACCCAACAGCGTATGTAAAATGGGCAAAGAAAGTAAAGTTTGACATCGAAAAATTCTATCCTAAGACGCTCAGAAGTAAATTCAGTTGGGCATTGGAACAAGCAAGTAAGTCAACGGCAAAGTCTGAGTGTATTACTGAATGAAAATCAACGAAACCAAAGATGGAACAACCATATCCATTTTTGTCAAACCAAATTCACCTAAATTCAAAATTGAATACGATCACGAAGACATAATTGTTCATTCTACAGAAGAACCAGTGAAAGGTAAAGTAAACAAAGAAATAATAAAAGAAGTGGGTAAACTGTTAGGGTCCAAGGTTGAGATTATTTCAGGTTTAACATCTAAACAGAAAGTTCTGCTCATTATAAACGCAGATAAAACTGATGTTGAACATACCCTGAAAAGAGCTGTCTAACCGATAACACTATAATCGTATTCTCGAGAAATTTTAACACTAATTTTTTGTTAATTAAACTCTTTGGGTACATCAAAGACGTGTTTTAAATCAGTTTGCTACTGCACTTTACAAAAACTTTAAGAGATTTTAATGTGAAAAGTTATGTGAACAAACATGAAAGCTGATCCGAAAACGCAAAATGAAGTCACTCAAACTCTGAAAGGTATGTTTGAATCATATAAAAAGAAAGATCTCGAAGGTGTACTTTCTTTTTGGGCTCCTGATCCAGACATTGTTGTTATCGGTTCCGGTTTCGACGAAAAAAGTGTTGGTATTGATCAATTTATTGAACATCTTAAAAGGGATTGGTCTCAAGCTGAAGTTTTAACAATCAGCTTTAAAGATTATACAGTTTCTGCTGCAGGACCTGTAGCTTGGTTTTCAGCTGACATCAACTTCCATTGTACAATTGATGAGCAAGAGGTTGATTTACCTGGACGTCTAACTGGAATCATGGAAAAACGTAACGAAAGATGGCTTTGGGTACAGATGCATTTCTCTACTCCAAACATTGAACAGGTGCAAGGAAAATCTTGGCCAAAACACTAAACAAGGTTTTAGCTTATCATTTATCTATGCCTCAGATTAATTTGTTTTAATCCATTTTCCTCTTTTTAGTCCATAATTAATTTCTGAGGTAGGTTTAATCTCAAATAAACTAAAAAATGAAATAATTACAGTAACGTTCTTTTAAAACCGTACAGTGTCTGTAGATAGAGGAAGAGTAATGAGCAGTATTCTCGATGAAAATAGAGGTATCCCTAAAACAATGTCTACTCAACACCCTGATAACGCGTGTAATCCAGAGTGGATTAAAGACGAAGTTATAAGAGGTAATGCAGAGGTAGTGGAGGCATTTTATGCATACAAAACATTAGGGTGCCAAGAAGTTATGTGGGATTCAGAAGGCAAAGACACTGACACACATATATCAAGAAAGTTACTGCAGAAATACTGGGACTTTTTCGCTAGTCATACAATAGGCGAAGAGATATTTTTAACTTATAGAATTCCCAACCCGAAAATTGAAGGGGCAGAAAAGAAAATTCTTGTTGAAACTTTACAAAACATTCCCGTAGCTTTTGACGTGGCTTCTGCAGTTTACAAAAGAGATGTCGCGCCTATTTTTGAAGTAATTCTACCATTCACAACCGAAGCAAAAGAACTTATTACTTTATTCAACTATTACAGAAAAACAATTGTTTCAGCTGAAGACATAACCCTTTATGATTCAACAACTGTAAAAGACTGGATTGGAAGCTTCAAACCTAAAACAATCAAAGTAATCCCCCTAGTAGAAGACTTCGATAGCATGTTGCACGTCGATAAAATAGTGACTCCCTACATAAAAACAGTTAAACCTAAAAATCAACGAGTTTTCATAGCGCGTTCAGACCCCGCTTTAAACTACGGGTTAATATGTGCTGTTTTACTCTCAAAAATAGCTTTAAGCAAACTAAAGGTGATAGAAAAAGACCATAATACTATGATACACCCAATCCTTGGTGTAGGATCAAAACCCTTCAGGGGTCATTTATCACCGGATAACATCGATAACTTTCTCCAAGAGTATAAGGGATTATCAACGGTAACTATCCAATCAGCTTTTAGGTATGATTACCCAGCCGAACAGGTTAAAGAAGGCATCCAAACACTCAACCAGAGATTACCTAACGAGAATCCCGAACCCATCGAAAAACAAGAAGAAGAGATTCTGTTAAGTGTATTGAGGAAATGCAGAAAACAATACGAGCAACAAATAGAACTTTTAGCGCCATTTATTAACAGAGTTGCGGTGTATGTTCCTCCTAGGCGTGCAAGAAAACTACACATAGGCCTTTTCGGCTACAGTAGATGTGTTGCTGGCGTGTGTTTGCCCCGAGCAATCTCTTTTGCCGCTGCTCTTTATAGTATAGGTATCCCTCCGGAATTCATAGGCATGAAAGCACTAAACGAATTAGATAACAAAGAATGGGACACACTTAACAGACATTACCTGAAAATGAAACACGACTTGAAAGTAGTTGGCGAATACGTTTCGATGGGCAATGTAAACATGATTCTTGAAATGAGCCAATTAACCTCTAAGGCAGTACCTATGAGCGAAGATAAACTCAAAGCGGGATTCAGAGCAATCTTGGAAGACTTAAATTCAGTCGAAGAAAACCTAAAAATCCGTCTTGGGTCAAGAGGCGTTATTCAGAGAAAGCACGAAAACTTTACAAATAATTTTCTTCTATCAATGCTGCAAAAGGAAGACAGCGAAGCCAAGACTGCCCTTAAAGAAGCAGCTAAACTACGAAAATGTCTGGGTTAATGTTTTATACCCAAAATTTTCTATTTCCACAGAAGGCACTCATGAAGCTTTTTTCTACTGTTGCTTAAACCTTAGGAAAGCTGCAACACCGCCAAACGTGCTCTTTAACATTTGGCCCTCTTCAGTTTCACCTGAAATAACTTCCACTTCAGTATTGGTTGATGTTGCCAAATCCGCAATATCGTCAATTATATCTTTCTTGTCAACTACAGTCAATGATGGAGCTGCACAACTACTGCACGGTTTTCCGGATAAACTCTGTTCAAAACTGACGACTTCTTTTCCCTTCACGGTATGCTCTTCTTGGTAACCACATGCACTACAACTAATGTTTAAACGAACCAAATCTATTTCTTCCGACAACAAAACCATCCGTACAGCGCCAGCTAAGATTAG
>JAAZBP010000010.1 GCA_012513715.1 Thermoproteota archaeon
ATTACTCTGGTAGTCAATGCCTAAAAGCTCTAAATGAAGAAGGTATAAAAACCGTTTTAATCAATCCAAATGTAGCCACTATACAAACTGATCCTCGATTATCAGGTAGGGTATATCTGCTACCCATAACCCCTGAATTTGTTGAAAAAGTAATAAAAAGAGAAAATCCCGATGGAATCCTATTAGGGTTCGGCGGTCAAACTGCACTTAACTGTGGTATAGAGCTTGAAAAACAAGGTATTTTAAAAAAATATGGTGTTAAAGTTTTAGGTACACCTGTTCAAGCTATAGAAGATACTGGGGACCGTGAACGGTTCCGTCAAGCTATGCTCAAAGCAGGTGTTCCACCTCTAAAGAGCAAATCCGCTACTAGTGTAAACGAAGCTTTACAAATAGCTGAGGAAATTGGTTACCCCGTTATTGTTCGTGTAGCTTATACTTTAGGCGGTAAGGGTTCTGGCATAGCTCATAACTTAAATGAACTTACAGAAATAGCGACCCGTGGTATAGCTCAGAGCCGTATTAGCCAAATCCTTGTTGAAGAATATGTGGGCCATTGGAAAGAAGTTGAATACGAAGTAATGCGTGACTATGATGACAATTGTATAACAATATGTAATATGGAAAATTTTGATCCTATGGGTGTTCACACTGGTGACAGTATAGTAGTTGCTCCCTCTCAAACTATGACTAACCGTGAATATCATCTTATACGTTCAATATCAATAAATGCTATCCGTAGTCTTGGTATAGTTGGAGAATGTAACATTCAATGGGCACTCAACACTAAATCTGAGGAATGCCGCGTCATAGAAGTCAATTCAAGAATGTCCCGTAGCTCCGCACTAGCTAGCAAAGTAACTGGTTACCCTCTTGCTTATATAGCAACCAAATTAGCCATAGGCTACACTTTACCAGAACTCATAAACAAAGTAACTGAAGTCACTACCGCATGCTTCGAACCAGCACTAGATTACATAACTGTTAAAATCCCTCGTTGGGACCTGCAAAAATTCAAGAATGCAGACCGCCATGTCGGCCCTCAAATGCGTTCAGTTGGCGAAGTCATGGCAATCGGACGCTGTTTTGAAGAAGCACTACAAAAAGCAGTGCGTATGCTGGATATTGGTAAGATCGGTATAGTTTGTAACCAAGACGACTACGAATCCGAATCAGAAGAACAACTACGTCGTGCGATTGCATTCCCAACTGATGAGAGACTTTACAAACTTGTTAAATCCATAAAAATTGGTATACCCATAATGGAAATTTACCGTTTAAGTGGTGTTGACCCATTTTTCCTAAACAAGATTAAGAATATAGTGGATATGGAAACCCAACTGTGTAAACTTAAACTCTCCGACGATAATGCCGCAGATATTATACATGAAGCTAAACGTCTAGGTTTTTCTGATGAGCAAATCGCTTTCTGTCAAAAAACAGATGAAATGACAATACGTTCATTCCGTAAGAAATTTAACCTTATTCCTGTGGTCAAACAAATTGATACTTTAGCAGCTGAATGGCCTGCAAAAACCAATTATCTCTACATGACTTACGGTGGAGATGAAGATGACATAGAATTTAATAAAACACCCAGTAAGGTAATCGTTTTAGGTGCAGGTGTATTTCGAATCGGTTCAAGTGTAGAATTTGACTGGTGTGGCGTTAATACAATCTGGGCACTTAAAAAATATGGTATAAAAGAAGCTATAATGGTCAATTATAACCCTGAAACTGTCTCTACAGACTACGATGTTTCTGATAAACTATATTTCGAAGAATTAACTACCGAACGCATTTTAGATATTTATGACAAAGAAACACCATTTGGTGTTGTTACCAGCGTTGGCGGTCAAATCCCCAATAACTTATCTATGGTACTCTCTGAAGCAGGAGTAAATATTTTGGGTACCTCAGCCAAAGATGTGGATTTGGCAGAAGACCGCTCAAAATTCAGTGCCCTTCTTGATCAACTTGGGATTTCTCAACCTAAATGGAGCAAACTCCAATCTATAGAGGAAGCTAAACATTTTGCGCAAAAAATCGGGTATCCAGTAATTATTAGGCCAAGTTATGTACTTTCAGGGTCAGCTATGCGTGTAGCATACAATGAATCCGCTTTGGAAAATTTCTTGAATCTAGCGGCCAGAGTAAGTCGTGATCACCCTGTGGTCATAAGTAAATTCATCACCCGTGCAAAAGAAGTTGAAGTTGACGGCGTTTCTGACGGCGAAAATGTTTTCATCGGAGCAATAATGGAACACGTGGAAAATGCCGGTGTACACAGCGGAGATGCAACAATGGTGATTCCACCTCAAGCATTAAAGCTCGAAGTTCAAAAAAATATTGAAGCAATAACACTTAGCATAGTTAAAGCACTTAAAATTCATGGACCTTACAACATACAATATCTTGTTAAGGATGACGTAGTTAACGTAATCGAATGTAATTTAAGAGCATCTCGTTCTATGCCATTCGTAAGCAAAATACGTGGTATAAACCTGATCGAGTTAGCTACTCTAGCGATGCTGGGTAGAAAAATCAACTGCTTAAATCTCTCACCGATGACAGTTGCACCACATGTTGGTGTCAAGGTTCCTCAATTCAGTTTTATGCGTCTAAGTGGAGCTGACCCAGTTTTAGGCGTAGAAATGCTTAGCACTGGTGAGGTAGCTTGTTTAGGCAAGAATTTTTCAGATGCTTTCTTCAAAGCATTGCAGGCAGCTGAATTTAATATTCCACCCAACGGTGGTTCAGTTTTAATAAGTATAGGCGGAGATGAAGAGCGAAAAACCCGTATCGTGTCGATAGCTAAAGCTCTTGTTGATATGGGTTTCAAAATATATGCTACAATGAACACTGCAAAGGTACTTAACGCCAATGGTTTAGCCGCAATTGTACTCCATAAAGTTAGATCTCCAGAAGTCACTCCAAATATTCTTGACTATCTCCAAGAACGCAAAATCGATTTGGTTATAAATGTGCCTATAGCCAAAAAACGTTCAAACATAGCTGATATTATTACCGACGGCTATGTAATTCGTCGCCAAGCAGTAGAATTCAACATACCTGTAATCACTAACATACAACTTGCCGAGGCCCTAGTCGAGGTACTTAAAACAAAAGCTCAAAATGGCAACGATATTCGTTCACTTAACGAATATATGGCTGATTTATCCTGGAGACATTGGTGACTTCGGATCTGTTAACTTTTCGTCTTATATCCTTTTTACAACTGAACTTACACCTATTGCGGTTAACTCTTTAACATATTTACCTCGTATAAAATTGAATAAACTTACAGTCAACTAACCTATTTTTTATACATCAATGTTTGTTCTCTTTTTATTTGCGTAAATAATATATCCTCCCGTCACCTTTTCGATTGGCATTAAGGGTAAGGCCACTTTGTCTAACCAAGGCAGAACACGAACAATAGAAGAAATTAATCAAAAAATCCGGAGTGGTGACGTTCAGGTTCTCACTGCCGAGGAAATGAAAAAACTAGTTGAAAGTAGCGGAGTCGAAGTTGCATTCAAAGAAGTAGATGTTGTTACAACAGGTACTTTTGGTGCAATGTGTTCTTCTGGTGCAATAATTAACATTGGGCACTCTGACCCTCCAATTAAGATTGACCAAGCGTGGATCAACGGAGTAGAAGTTTGTCATCCCGGTGCAGCTGTAGATTTGTTCATTGGCGCTACCAACATGTGTAAAAAACAGCCATATGAATACGGGGGAGGTCATGTGATTCACGATTTAGTAGCAGGCAAAGAAGTAGAGTTCAGGGCAATGGCAAATGGAACTGATTGTTATCCTCGCACATCAATTAAAACCACTTTCACAAAAGATGATATTAACCAATTTCAACTTCTGAATTTTAGAAACTGTTATCAACGTTATAACTGTGCTGTTAACAGTAGTGATGAAATTATTTACACTTACATGAATAAGCTTCTGCCTCACCTTCGAAACGCTACTTTTTCAGGGGCAGGAGAATTAAACCCTCTTATGAATGATCCAGACTATGAAACTATAGGTATTGGAACAAGAATATTTCTGGGTGGAGGTCCAGGTTATATAATCGGTGAGGGCACTCAACATAGCCCCCAGAACCTTGATGGAACATTAATGGTGAAGGGTGACGCAAAGAAAATGTCTCCCGAATTCCTACGGGGCGCCTCCTTTACCAAATATGGAACTTCACTCTATGTGGGTTTAGGTATACCTATACCCATCCTTAACGAGGGGTTGGCTAAGAAGACAGCCATTCGTGATAGAGACATATTTACAAACATAGTGGATTATAGTGTGCCCAGAAGAGACCGCCCTAAATTCGGAAAAGTAAGCTATGAAGAGTTGAAATCTGGCTTAATAACAATAAAAGGCAAAAAGGTTAGAGTAAGCTCACTTTCAAGTATAAAGATGGCCAAGAAAGTTTCGCAGACTTTAAAATCGTGGATTGCAGAAGGATTATTCACTTTAACCTCACCTGTAGAAAGGTTACCCACTACTGCTACCTTTAAGCCAATGCGTCAAACAGAAGAAATTCCTTTTGTTGTAAGTGTTATGCATCCTGCAGTTACCTGTACAGAAGATGAAGAAATAAGAGCCATCGCAGAACGTATAGTAACAAAATCAGTTAATCATATTGTAGTTATTGATGAGGTAGGTAAACTTCTGGGAATTGTTACATCCTGGGATATAACCCGTGCAATGGCAGAAGGTAAAACAGCGCTATCCGACATAGAATCCCACAACGTAATTACTGCTAAACCTGACGAACCTCTAGAAATAGCTTCCAAACGCATGGCTCAACATAACATATCTGCTTTACCGGTTATTGATATTGAAAAGAAAGTTCTTGGTATAGTTACTTCCGAAGACGTATCAAGACTTCTAGGACGGTAAAAGTACATGAAAAGGATACTAATTCGTTTCAATGAAAAGCAGGTTTCTGAACCAATAGCTACCGAAGTGCTCATAGAGCATAAAGTTCCTGCTGCAATTTTATCAGCACATATAAACTCAAAAGGCGGAGAAATAATAGCTGAAATCCCCGATGAATCACTAGATAAAATTGTTGAAGCCTTTCGCAAACGTGGAGTACTTGTAACAGTACCAAAACTAATTGATGTAGATAGCGAAAAATGTTTCAGTTGTGGTGCTTGCGTTGCACTATGTCCAGTAGAAGCAATCAGTATTGATAACGATTATACCGTGCAGTTTGATAAAGAGAAATGTGTGGGCAGTACATGTAGTATATGTGTAGACGCTTGCCCCGTTAGGGCAATAAAATCAATAAAACCCAACGGCGGTAACCACGCATTAAACAGTAAGGTAAAGAAAATTTGACAGATAAACTGTTCAAAGAAAGTTTTGCCTTAAAAGATACTCAATGTACCATTATTTCTGATAGCCAAAAAGCAGTACATGCTGCTATAGAATCTATTAAAAAATCCCGCCAAGAACTTGAAATATATGTTAGATTCAATCCTGCTTTCTTACATTCACTCACACCTATTTTAACACCTGAAAAACCTCTTGTAGCAAAGTTGATGGCTGAAGCATCACAAGAAGCTCAAGTTGGACCAATGGCGGCAGTAGCAGGAGCTATAGCTGATTTAGCTGTTGAAGCAATGAAAACCGAAGGCTGTCAAGTTGCAGTAGTGGAAAACGGTGGGGAAATAATGGCGATTTCAAATCAGCCAATAGATGTTGCAATGATTGCTGGCGATGAGCCTTTATCAAAAAAGTTTGGTTTTAGGCTTACTGAATTTCCAATTGCGGTGGCGACTAGCTCCGGAAGGTTTAGTCATGCTTTCAGTTTTGGAGATGCCGAAGCAGCTACTGTTTTCTGTAAAAACGCTGCATTAGCCGATTCAGTCGCTACTGCGGTGTGTAATCTGGTGAAAGACGATAATCCGCAGGTTGGTATCACTAATGGACTAAATAAGGGTAAATCAGTAGAAGGTGTAGAAGGGGTTTTGATTCTTTATAAGGGACAGGTTGGAACTTGGGGAAAAATTCCCGAGATTATAAAGATCAGCTAATTTCTGTCTTCCAATAAACGCGTATTTGATTGTGCAGAAAATAACGCTTCTGAAATAAACAATTTTATGGTCTTCTGACGACAGCTTAATGAATTCTTTTTTCAACTAAAGAAATAGTTGCTATTAACCTCTCTGGCAAGAAAGGCTAAAACTCTTTTTATTGTTGCGCACTAACATAGTTTATCCAGCCTTCGCAAATTACCTTCCTTACCTTTATCCAGAGTATGACAAAAATACTCGGTTCTTGTATTTAGCTATCTTCAGTGTAATTTACCTTTTTTTCATATCTTTTGTGTGCCCAGTCAGATGCTTTTTTGCATCTATTTAGGTCTCTTATAGTTAATCACTACTTTTTGTACAATCTAATAGGTTTGCAAGATTCAATAGTTGATGCCGTCTAAAAGGTAGCCTTCAGAAAAACAGTTCATAGTTTTTCAAGTAGTCCCTCATTTTTATAAAAATCCCTTTAACATTTTTTATGCCATTTGGCGATTAACTGTTAAATTATCAACGCGTTTCCGAAATGCTTATATTTTTTAAGCCCTGACTGATTGGGCAGGCTCGAAGCAATGTCCAATGTACAAACAAAAAGTGATGTCAATGCAATACCGTTCAATAGCTTCGGCTACGTCTTTTACTCTTTCTATTATTTTACTTAAGCCCAGAGCTAAACAATTTTTTGAGAAAAGTTCTGGGCAAAGCAAGGGTGTAAAACAATGGTAGGACATATATCTGACAAAAAAATTGTGGTTAAATTCGGTGGCTCTAGTCTAGCTGATCATGAAAAGCTCCTCAAGGCAGTTATGGCAGTGGTGGATGAATATAAAAAAGGCACAAAAATCGCTGTTGTCGTCTCAGCTATGGGTAAAACAACCGATGTTTTAATGTCGACAGCGAGAAGTACATCTAATGGTAAACTAGAGAAAAAAGACCTCGATGATATACTATCAATGGGTGAGAGGACTAGTGTGCGAATATTCTCAGCCGCTCTCAAGAATAACGGTGTATCTTCTTGCTACTTTGATCCTCTTGATTGTAATTGGCCCATCATAACTGATGATTCATTCCAAAACGCAAATCCTCTGCTTAAAGAATGTGAGAAGAAAATTAAAGACTATATTTTACCCCTCGTCGATAAAGGAACTGTACCCGTGATAGCTGGTTTTGTGGGTAAAACAAATGCCGGTAAAATTACTACCCTCGGTCGAGGTGGTAGCGACACTACAGCTTTCCTGATTGCACAAGCTTTGAATGCTAATCAAGTGGTGCTTGTTACAGACGCAGACGGAATTATGTCAGGTGACCCTAAAATCGTTAATTCATCAGTTCGTCTACCAGAGATTAATGTTAACACACTTATTGGACTTGCAGATTCAGGTGCAAAATTTATACACAGTAAAGCTCTAAAATATAAACCTAAAAATATTGATGTTAAAGTCATGAACCATGCTTTAGGCGATTTAAGCAAAGAAGGTACAATAATTAAAGGTGTATTAGCCACAGAACTCGATGCCGAAATAGCTTTTCCCACACCAGTTGCTGAAATCACTGTTATTGGTGATGGATTGTCTGTGAATCCTCACGTCATTACCGATATGGTGGAAGCAGTCAAACAATATTCTTTGCTCTTAGGTATGTCTATGAATACAAACTCCATAATCCTTTATGTTTCTCAGGAGAGAAACCTTGAACCTTTAGTAGATGAACTTCATAAAATCACAATAAACAATAAAGAAACAATTGCGATGGCAGTCAAGAAAGATTTGGTCTTTATCAAAACTAGCGGTGTTGGACTAGAAGAAACCCATGGTATAATAGGCAGAATCAGCGAAGATTTATGTGTAAACGGCATAAACATTTCAGGTATTCTTACGATTACTTCAAGTATTCTGCTTTTTGTAGATTGGAACTATAAAGAGACAGCGTTAAAGTTAATTAAAAACGCGCTCAAGACAAATTGAGGATGAAGTAAACATGAACGTAGGTAAAACGCGCAGACTTAAAAGAATCATGCAAAAAGATCATCGTACAGTGATTGTCCCTATGGATCATGGCGTAACCATAGGTCCGATTCATGGAATAACTAATATGCAAATAATTACTAATCAACTTACAGCGGGCAATGTTGACGCTATCCTTGTTCATAAAGGAATAGCTAAAACTATTGATGTGGATCGCGCAGGTTTAATTGTAATGCTCTCCGGTATGTCTAATCTTAGTCCCAACGTAGACGAGAAAGTTCAAGTGTGTAGTGTCCAAGAGGCAGTTCGTATAGGTGCAGACGCAGTATCAGTACACGTTAACGTGGGTGCGCAATACGAAGATAAAATGTTGAAGCATCTCGGGCGAGTTTCTGAAGAATGTGACATTTTTGGCATTCCACTTTTGGCTATGATGTATCCCCGGGGTCCAAAAATTCAAAGCGAACATGATGCAACTGTAGTTGCTCATGCAGCTCGAGTTGGCGCAGAATTAGGCGCAGATATTATTAAAACCAACTATACAGGTGACATTGACACCTTTAAAGGTGTAATTGAAAGCTGCCCTGTGCCTATCGTAATCGCAGGCGGACCGAAATGTAAATCACCTCAGGAAGTACTACAAACAACGTCTGATGCTCTGGTAGCAGGAGCAGCTGGTCTCTCAATTGGACGAAATGTATTCCAATTCGAAAACCCAACTAGAATAACAAAAGCACTATCAGCAATTGTTCATGAAAACGCTTCGGTAGAAAAAGCGATTAAAATTATTGGTGAAAAAAGTTGAAGGAACTTTGGGTAGAACTAGATAAAAACTATAGAAAAGACGATTTGCTTCCTCTTGTAAAGCAATATGGTGATGCAATTCTTCAAGGGGGCATTCTGCGTTTAATAAAAAGCGATGAGGCACTCAATGTTTTATCTGGAAAAGATGATGGAATTCTTCAACAGGATTTGAAAAATAAAGTAGTAAAAATTTCTATCATTGACAAAGAAACCGAGAATTTAACTGTTAAAATTGCCGACAAAGGCGCTAGATATTTAGTAATAAGCTGTGCAAATTGGCGAATCATTCCTTTAGAAAATCTCATCGCCAGAACAAAGGGTAAAAGTAAACTTATTGCTGAAGTAGAAACTTCTGAGGAAGCAAAAATAGCAATAGAAACACTTGAACTGGGAACTGATGGTGTATTATTAAAAACTTCTTATTCAGACGAAATTCTGAAAACAGTATCAATAGTAAAACCTGAGGCATTGAAACTTGAACTGAAAACTGCAAAAATCACCTGTATAAAACCAATTAGCACTGGCGCTAGAGTATGTGTTGATACCTGTGATATGATGCAGACAGGTGAAGGAATGCTAGTGGGTAGCCAAAGTGCTGGGCTTTTTTTAATTGAAGCAGAGGTCAACGAAAACCCCTACGTAGCTTCTAGACCTTTCAGAGTAAACGCAGGTTCTTTATCAATGTACACTTTAGCAACACTACAGACTACTCGTTATCTCTCTGAACTAAAGGCAGGCGACGAAGTTATCATTGTAAATCGTGAAGGTAAAACACGCAAAGCTAACGTCGGAAGAATAAAAATTGAAATTCGTCCTCTGGTCCTTCTCGAAGCCCAAGTGGAAGGAAAAACAATAAAGACAATTCTTCAAAATGCAGAAACAATCCGTGTAGTTACTTCAACATCGTCAAAGCCAGTAACAGAACTACAACCTAACGATGAAGTCATAGTTTATCTAGCTGCAAAGGGAGGACGACACTTCGGAATAAATGTATCCGAAGAAACGGTGATTGAAAAGTGACTCCGAGAATCTGCGTTTCGATTCTCCCAAGGAACCTGATTGAAGCATTAGATTTAATTGAGAAAGCAGAGAATTCAAAAGCAGACTTTATAGAAGTCCGTTTTGACCTTCTAAAAGAAGCAATTAACCTGTCTGAACTTGTAAAAAGCACAAAGATTCCTTTAATAGCTACAAACAAATTACAAAGCGAAAACGGGTTTTTCTCAGGTTCAGAAATTGATCGACAGCGTATTCTGTTCGCTGCAGCAAAAAATGATTTCTCATATGTTGATATAGATTTTATGAGTCCATTACGGGATGAAACAGTGAAAACATTGAAAGATTTCCACGTTAAGTCAATTGTTTCTTACCACAACTTCCATCAAGTTTTGCCTGTTTCAAAAATGGAGAAAATCTTAGACGAACAGATTAATATTGGCGCTAATATTTGCAAAATTATTCTTACCGCAAATGAAATCGAAGATAATTTCTCTGTTCTTAGTTTTGTCTCTTTTGCTTCAATCAAAGCTAAGATAGTCTGTTTCTGCATGGGTAAACACGGAAAAATCTCAAGGGTTCTCTCACCTGCTCTTGGCGGCTTTTTCACTTTTGCTTCTCTTGACTCTGGTAGTGAAACTGCAAACGGGCAAATGAGTATTAGAGAAATGCAAACAGTATACAATATGTTGGGGATACAATAATGATTATTACAGGGAAAACTAGGGCTTGTGGAGTTATCGGTGACCCGATAAATCATTCTTTGAGCCCAATAATACAAAATGCTGCTTTTGAGGCTGTTGATCTCAACTTCGTTTTTTTAGCCTACAAAGTAAAAACTTCTGGTTTAGAAGATGCAGTAAATGGTGCCCGTGCCCTCAACATACGTGGCTTAAACGTAACTATGCCTCACAAGACCAGAATTATTGATTTTTTAGATAGAATTGATTTATCTGCCCAAATCATCAAATCAGTCAACACGGTTTTGAATAAAGAAAATTTGCTTTTCGGTTTCAACACTGATGGTGTTGGTGCACTAAGAGCTTTGAAGGAAAATGGTGTTGAACCTAAAGGAAGAAAAGTTCTTTTACTTGGTGCTGGCGGAGCTGCAAGAGCAGTAGCTTACACCCTTGCTAAGGAAGCCGATGAGTTAGTAGTGCTAAATCGAACAGTCAAATCATCCCATAATTTAGCCAAGTTGTTAGAAAAAACAGTTGGCAAGAAAGTGGTTGCAGGTTCACTTTCGATAAGCGATATTCAAAGAAACCTTCAAGACTCTGACATTTTAATTAACGCTACATCAGTAGGTATGAAACCTAAACCTCAAGAAAGTCCAGTCCCAATTAAACTATTACGACGTGATTTATCAGTCATGGATATAGTTTATAATCCAATAGAAACACGTTTGATAAAGGATGCCAAATCAATGGGTGCAGTTGTGATAGGTGGTATTGAAATGCTAATCTATCAGGGTGCTGCATCTTTTGAAATCTGGACTGGTAAGTCAGCACCTATTCAAGTAATGAAAAAAGCAGCTCTAAGTCACTTAAGGAAAGTGTAATATTTGAGTGGAAAAGCTACAGCTTTAGCTTATGGTGCAGCAACTGTTGTTAATGCTATTGCATTGGGGAAGGGCGCTGCGTTTGGTGTTAATCTATGGACAAAAGCTGAAGTGGAGTTAACTAACGAGCCGAATGTTATTACAGTAAATATAGTTTCTGACCCAAAAGAAAGCACGTTGCTAGTGGAAAAAACTGTTCAAATAGTACTAAACAAGTTTGGTTTAGCGAACTGTTTCGGTGCAAGAGTCAAAACTGAATCAAACATACCTGCTGCTAGAGGCTTAAAAAGTAGTAGCGTAGCTGCGAATGCGACTGCACTATCAACAGTTGCAGCGTTAGGCAAGAAGTTAGACGACTTGGAAATCATCAGGATTGGTGTTGAAGCAGCTTTCAAAGCTAAGGTGACTGTTACCGGAGCTTTTGACGATGCATGTGCTTCATTCTTCGGTGGAGCAGTAATAACTGATAACCTAAATCAGAAAATTATCAGACAGCAAAAATTACCTGATGATTTACTGGTCATGTTTCATGTGCCACACCAAAAAGAATACACAATAAACTCAGATGTTGAAAGACTCAAAACCGTTAAGCCATTAGTAGAATTAGCTTTCGAGTTAGCTTTGAAAGGTAATTTATGGGATGCATTAACACTTAACGGTTTAGTTTATTCTGCAGCATCGAATATGAACAGTAAAATAGCTATTGATGCATTAGCTGCTGGTGCCGTAGCGGCTGGATTATGTGGTAAAGGCCCTGCTGTGGCAGTTGTAACTTCAAATTATTATGTCGATAAAGTGCGCGCATCTCTCCAAAAATATGAAGGTGAAATTATTACTGCACACTTTAACAGTGAAAAAGCTAAGGTGTTATAGCACATGGTAACTGTGGTAATTAGTAAAGCTGATGCATTAAATGGTGAAGTTTTTGCTCCATCGTCTAAGTCTTACACTCAACGTATGGTAATTGCAGCTGCTTTGTCGGGTGGTCAATCTAAAGTTTTTAATCCTCTTTTTTCTGAAGATACCGAGGCAACGCTGCGGGCAGTAACTGCTTTAGGCGCAGAATATAAATCTCAAGATGGCTACTGGTTAATAACTGGAACTGGTCAGTTAAACTCTGCAGAAAAACCAATTGATTGTGGCGAATCAGGTGCAACATTGCGTTTTATGATACCAATTGCCGCTCTTGCTCTTGGGCCTTCAACATTGCTTTTTCACGGTTCATTTAAAAGGCGACCAGTTGAACCATTAATTGAAAGCCTAAAACAGTTAGGTACTGCTGCAACCACAAGTGAGCAAGCTGATTTAGGCTCTATTTACGTGGAAGGTGGTGGAATTGTTGGTGGCAAAACAAACATTGCTGGTGACATAAGTTCACAATTCATCTCTGGGCTTCTTTTTGCATGTCCAATGGCAAAAAATGATACAGAAATCAACATTACCTCACCTTTAGAGTCGTCAGTCTATGTTAATATGACTGAATCTGTTCTCAATAAACACAAAATTTCGGTGAATATTGACCGCAATAAAATAATTATTCCCTCTAAACAGAAGTATTCTCCTGTAGATGATGTTGTTCCTGGAGACTTTTCTTCAGCCGCTTTCCTTTTAGCGGCAGCAGCAATCACCAAGTCCAACGTTACAATACACAATCTTAATACTGGATCTGTGCAGGGTGACAAAGCGATTTTAGAAATACTGAAGAAAGTAGGTGTCGATGTTATAGTTGGCAATGATTGTGTTAAGATTTCGGGGTCTGTTAAAAATTTGTCTCCAATTGATATCAACGTAAAAAATATTCCTGATCTCGTTCCAGTAATCACTGTTTTAGCCTGTTACGCTACAGGTACATCAAGAATTTATGGTGCTGGTAGGCTTCGATTAAAGGAGTCTGATAGGTTACAAGCTTTGTATGAAGAGTTTCGGAAGATGGGCGCTAATATTGAAGTAACTAACGATGGTTTGACTGTTATCGGTGAAAAACCTTTACACGGGGCAATTATTGACCCGCATAATGACCATAGAATTGCAATGGCTTGTACGGTTGCGGCATTATTAGCTGAAGGCAAAACAACAATTCAAAATGCAGAATGCATTAGAAAGTCTTATCCACAGTTTTACACTCATCTAAAACAATTAGGAGCTGAAATAGTTGGTAAGTAACTCTTTAGGCAAATCTTTTACAGTCACAACTTTTGGTGAAAGTCACGGTCCAGTTATAGGCTTAGTTATAGATGGTTGCCCAGCAGGTCTACCCCTCGCTGAAATTGATTTTCAAGAAGAACTTGATAATAGAATCCCTGCTGAACCAAAAATTGTCTCTCCAAGAGCAGAAAAGGACGTAGCAAAGATTCTCAGCGGAGTCTTTAACGGCTATACTACTGGTGCGCCAATTGCTTTGATAGTTGAGAACAAAGACACTAATTCAAGTGATTATGAAGCAATAAAAAACACGCCCAGACCTAGTCACTCTGATTATCCAGCTCGATTGAGGTACGGTGGATTTAATGATTACCGTGGTGGTGGACGCTTTTCCGGAAGAGTGACTGTTGCACTTATAATGGCCGGTGTAGTAGCTAAAAAACTTTTAAATAAACATAAAATCGATGTTTTAGCATATACCACTTCTATTGGTCAATTAAAATTAGATAAAAAATTAAGCATCCCAGAAATTCATAAAAATCGCTATGCCACTTCTACAAGATGCCCTGATTTTTCTAGTTCAGAACTTATGGAAAAAGCTATAATAGCAGCCAAGCAAGCAGGTGACAGTCTCGGCGGAATAATTGAATGTATCGTAATCAATATGCCCGCAGGTGTAGGAGACCCATTGTTTGATTCATTAGACGCAGACTTAGCTAAGGCTTTATTCTGTGTTCCAGCAGTGAAAGGTGTTGAATTTGGTACGGGCTTTAAATCAGCTGAACTTAAAGGGTCAGAGAATAATGATGCCTTCATTATTGGAAGTGGAAAGATTGTAACTGAAACAGAAAACGCGGGTGGCGTAATCGGTGGTTTATCTACTGGATTGCCCATTGTGATCCGTGTTGCTATCAAACCAACTCCTTCGATTGCTAAGGAACAAAAAACTGTTGACCTTTCAAAGATGCAGAACACAGTAATAACGATAAAAGGTAGACATGATCCTTGTGTTGTACCTAAAGCAGTGCCCGCAATTGAGGCGGTTGTTGCCATAACCTTAATTGACCACCTTATACGTTTAGGTCGAGTGCCTAAGGTTCTTTAGAGGCACTAAGAATGGATGAAATTGAGCAATTAAGGAAAAAAATAGATGAAATTGACGATAAAATTATTAGTTCGTTATGTGAGAGAGCCAAGGTGTGTAGAGAAATTGGCGAAGCTAAGAAGAAATACGGCATCCCAATTCGTAACTTAGCTCGAGAAAATGAGGTTTATCAACGTATAAAAGAAAAAGCTGTACTTTTAGGTCTTGATTCAGATGAAATTCAAGCGGTTTACCGCGAAATAGTTAATATGTGCAGTAGTGTTCAGGTATGAAGACTCTTAACGGAGAGTTAAACTGATGCTTTATGAGATAAATGAGAAAGCTCTTAAACTTGAAAGCGAAGGAAAAAAAATAATCAGATTGAATATAGGTGATCCTGATATGGCTACGCCTCCTGAGATAGTGGAGGCAGCTTACGCTTCTATGAAAGCAGGGAAAACAAAATATTCTTCTTCTTATGGGGAACTAAGTCTGCGAAAGAAAATTGCAGAGTTGCGTGGAGTTAAACCAGAAAATGTGGTTATCACTCCCGGTTCTAAATGGTCAATATTTGTTACATTATTTTTAATGTTAAAGAATGGTGGAAACGTCATTATTCCAACACCTTATTGGACTGCTTATGATTTAATAGCTAAAAATATAGGTGCAAAAACTAAACTTTTACGTACTGAGATGGAAGACGGCTGGAAAGTTGACTTAAATGAACTAGAGAACCTGATAGATAAAGATACTAAAATGATTATTCTCAATAATCCAAATAATCCAACAAGTAAATCAATGGATGCAAAAACTTTAGATGGTATAGTCAAATTGGCTAATGAGAAGAAAATTACAATTCTTTCTGACGAAGTATATGGCGCAATTGCTTTCAATGAAACTAAAAGCATCTTAGATTATGGTAGTGATTCTGATCATATTCTCTCTAACGGTTTCTCTAAAACATTTACAATGACTGGTTGGCGTATCGGTTACATAATAGCCAACAAAATGTTCGTAGACAAAGTTACTAAAATAAACCAGATAACATTCAATAACGTGCCTGTCTTTATACAAGACGCCGCACTAAAAGGTTTAGAATTACGTTCAAAAATAGCTTCTGATATAAAAGCTAAATACAAGCAACGCGCTGATTTGGCAAGTACAAAACTCGAAGCTGCTGGTTTCAAATTTACTAAGCCTGATGCCCCATTCTATGTTTTTCCAAAACTTGAAGGCTTAGTTTCTGATCAGTTTACCTTAGACCTTCTTGATAAAGGTGTGGCTGTGGCTCCGGGGAATTCTTTTGGTGAATACCCTGAGCACTTCCGTATTTCTTTAACAGCTCCAGATGACCAAATTGAAGTTGGCATCGATAAAATATGTGAGGCAGTTAAATGAGAACCGCCATTCTTGGCGCTGGAAAAATGGGTGTTTGGTTCGCGAAATACTGTAAAAGCAAAGGCGATACAGTGGTTATCGCAGATAGAAATCATACGAAACTTGAGATTTTAAAAACAGAGTTAGATATTGAAATAGCCAATTTTCCAGCTGCCGTAAAAGGCGCAGATCGTGTGCTAATTTGTGTATCGATTAGTTCTTTTGAAGAAATTGTTAAAAAGATAAGTTCAGCGATTCACAAAGACCAAGTGATAATGGACATTTGTTCAATTAAAGAATATCCAGTAAACGTGATGCATCAGTATCTTAAAGATGCATTAGTGTTAGGTACGCATCCTGTTTTCGGTCCAGGTAGTACAGGGGTTAAGCATAAGGCATATGTACTTACACCTACAAATCCCCGGGAAGCAGCTTATGCGGAAGAGTTTAAAAATTGGCTTGAGAAAGAGGGCGCACATGTTTTTATTATGTCTCCTCAGAAACATGATGAATTAATGTCTCTTATTTTGGGATTACCGCATTTTATTGGTTTAGTTGCTTGTGAAACATTACTATCTCGTCCATCTTTTCTTGAATCAAAAAAGCTGGCAGGTACAACTTACCGTATGTTATTTACATTGGCAGAAGCAACTGCGCAAGAAACTCCTGACCTCTATGCGAATGTACAAACAAAACTTAGTGATTTGGGTAACCTTGAAGAGTCTTTTATTAAAAACGCCCAAGAATGGTTACATTTGATTAAGAAAAAAGATTCAGAAGCGATAATTTCTAGAATGAATCGTCTTAAAACTAAACTAATTGAAGTTGATGATGATTATTCCAAATCATATGAAATTATGTATAAAATGTTGGAGTCTACTGAAGAATAGTGGTTATGCCGCTTTAGGATATGAGCCTAAAACTTTGACAAACATTGAATGTTTTTCCAGCGCAAGTAATGCCTCTTTGCATTTTTGTTCTGTTCTATGTCCTTCAAAGTCTAAGTAGAAATTATATTCCCACGCAGTTTTTTTGGTGGGTCTAGACTCAATTTTAGTTAGGTTAATGTTACGTCCTGCGAACTCGCCTAACGCCTTATAAAGAGACCCTGGTTCATGTTTTGCTGAAAAGATGATGCTAGTTTTATCTGTCCCAGTAAATTTTGCGTCTTCATGGTCAATTACAAAGAACCTAGTATAGTTTTCTTTGTTATCTGCTATATTTCGAGATAGAATTTGCATTCCATAAATCTGTGCTGCTCTTTCACTCGCTATAGCTGCAGCGTTTAATTTTTTTTGTTCTTTAATGATTTTAACACTGCCTGCTGTATCGTAAGTTGGTATTATTTCCCATCTTTGATTTTCAAGATATTTATGGCATTGAGCCAATGCTTGCGGGTGAGAGTAAACCGCCTGAATTTGATCTATATTTGTGTTAGGATTCACTATTAAGCAGTGTTCTATTCTAACAATTACTTCCCCTCGAACTTTGAGGTTATAATCAAAAAATAAATCATAATTCTGGTTAACGCTACCCTCAATCGAATTTTCTACTGGTACAACACCTGCTGTAACTTTTTGCTTATTTACACTTTCAAAGACTTCTCTGAAGTCTTTGCATGGTTGTGATTTGATTGTTGAATCAAAGAACTGGTAAACAGCCCTTTCGCTGTATGCGCCTGGTTCGCCTTGAAAGGCTACGGTTTTCACTTTTTAATTCCCTTACGATTCTTTAGTAAGCACTTGTTTATACCGTTTATCATCGCTTCAACGCTAGCCATCACTATATCTTCTCTTGCTGCACGAGCTGAGAAAATATTACCTTTTTCATCTTCAACTTTTATTATTACCTCTGCTACTGCGTTGGACCCGCCTGTTATAGCTTCAAGTCGATACTCGCTTAATCTGATTTTTTCCAAGTTACTAGTTAGTTTCTGAATTGCTTTTAGAACAGCATCTACTGGTCCTACTCCAGTTTCTGCAGCTATGTGCTCTTTTCCGTCAAGCGTTAAACGGACTGAAGCTGTTGGGATTACTTTAATTCCAGTCACAACTGCCATATCGCATAAATCGACAATTTTTTCTTCTCCAATAACTTCTCCCATTACTGCGGAAGTTAAAGCTATTAAATCAGCATCTGTAACTGTTTTACCTTTGTCGCCTAGTTCTTTGACACGTTTCACAATTTCTGATAACTGTGTTTCATTTGGGTGAATACCAATTTCTTCCAGTTCAGCTTTTATCCCTCGTGTTCCAGCTAACTTGCCTGCTACCAATTTTCTTGTTCTTCCCACTAGTTCGGGGCTTATAGGTTCAAAAGTTAAAGGCTTCTCAGTTACTCCACGTGTATGTATTCCTGATTCATGGGAAAACGCGTTTTCTCCTACTATGGCTTTGTTGACTTGCACAGAGATTCCTGTTAATGATGATACCATGCGCGAGGTGCTGTAGAGTAAGCGTGTGTTGATGTTTGTTTTATATTTGTAAATTACATGTAATGCAGTAACTGCCTCTTCTAGTGAGGCGTTTCCTGCGCGTTCACCTAACCCATTTACTGAAACATGTATCTGTGATGCTCCTGCTTCTACAGCTGCAAGACTGTTTGCTACTGCCATTCCAAAATCATCGTGACAGTGGATGCTTATAGGTACAGTTACGACTGATTTTATATCCTCAATTAGCTTAGCAGTAGTTTTTGGTATCATAATGCCTACCGTGTCAGGTATATTTATGCTGTTAGCTCCTGAGTTTTGTGCTGCCATACAGATTTTTTTTAGAAACCCTATCTCTGAACGTGTAGCATCCATTGGTGAAAACTCACATTTAACACCATGATCTTTCACATATTCAATGGATTCAACTGCAGACTTCATTACTTGTTCAGGTGTTAAATTAACTGCATATTTCATTTGTACTTCTGAAGTGGGGATGAATACGTGGATTAAATCTACGTTACAGTCTAATGCTGCATCAATATCTTTTTTTGTAGCTCTTGATAATGCACAAATTTTAGATGTTAAGCCCAGTTTAGCTATGTCTTTTACAACTTTTCTTTCGCCTTCAGAAGAACTTGGAAATCCCGCCTCTATTATGTCTACACCTAGTTTGCTTAGTTGATTTGCGATTTCAATTTTATCGTCGGTTGTTAAAGAAACTCCGGGGGTTTGTTCCCCGTCTCTTAGTGTTGTGTCAAAAATTTGGATTGTTTTTTGGTTTTTATTTGTCATACCCTTCAACCAGTTTTCACTGTTAGGGCTGTGGCAATGGCTTCTGCCATTCCCAAGGTCGTGGTGTTGCCGCCACAGTCTGGAACAGTTTGTTTGTTCTCCAAAGCGTAAATAACACCTTTTTCTATAGCTGCGCCTGCTTGTAAGCATTTCTTATCGTTATATTTTTCACCTAACCAGTCTAACATCATTTTTGCGGAGAGAATCATGGAGATGGGGTTGGCTGTGTGTTTTCCTGCTCTGTTCGGTGCGGAGCCATGGATAGGTTCAAAGAGTGCAAAGTTGTCGCCTATGTTTGCGCCTGGGGCCATGCCTAATCCTCCTATTAATTGTGCTGCTTCGTCAGAGAGTATATCTCCGAACATATTACAGGTGCATAGTACATCAAAGACTTGTGGTTCTTTAATTAAGCGCATTGATGCTGCGTCAACGTATAATTCATTGAATGCTATGTCTGGGTATTGTTTAGCTACTTCTCTGCATACGCTTGCAAATAAACCGTCAGTCACACGCATTACGTTTGCTTTGTGGATAGCTGTAACTTTCTTTTTGCCATTGCGTAGGCGTGCTATCTCAAATGCTTTTTTGGCTATTCTTTCAGAGTTTTTCCGCGTAATTATTCTTAGACATAATGCTGTGCCATCATCAATTTTGCATTCTATTCCTTTATAAACGTCCTCTGTGTTTTCGCGGACGAAGAACATGTCAATATCAGGACGCGCAACTGGTACAGCTGGATATGCTTTTAGTGGACGCAAGTTGGCGTATAGATCAAACATCACTCTCAGTTTTACTATGACATCGGCTGCTGATTCACCAACTGGACCTTTCATGCAGGCGTGAGAATTCTTGATTATTTCTACAGTATCTTCAGGTAATGCAACGCCTCTACTGGCTAGAGCACAGTCTCCCGCTTCAGTCTCAATTATTTTTAGTTTTATATCAAATTTTTTCTTGATTGCATCTAATACTATTTTTGTAGCGTCGGATAATTCTGGTCCGATGCCATCACCTGGGATTAAAGATATTTTGTATTCAGTCATTTCTTATTCATTCTCCTTAGTAAATTCTCAATTAATCCGCCGTCACCAAAGATTTCTAAGATGAACGGAGGTAGTTTCTCAACTTGGAATTTTTTGCCGTTAGATTTATTCTCTATCTTGCCGGCTTCAAAGTTTACATCTATTTCGTCGCCAGATTCAACCGCGTCTGATATGCCTTTGCATTCAATTACAGGTAAACCGATGTTAATTGAGTTGCGGAAGAATATTCGAGCAAATGATTCAGCGATTACGCATTTTACGCCTGAGTATTTTAGAGCTAAAGGTGCCTGTTCTCGGCTTGATCCACAACCAAAATTCTTTCCACCGATTAAAATAACGCCGTCTTTGGCTTTATTTACAAAGTCAGCATCTAGACTTTCCAGTGCATGTTTTCCTAGTTCATATGGGTCAACCAGAATTAGGTATTTTCCTGGCAAGATTACATCTGTGTCAATGTTATTTCCGAATTTTATGGCTTTAGCTTTGATTTCGCTGTTCATTCTTTTACCTCCAGTAACAATGGGCTGGTAATTTTACCTGTAACTGCTGAAGCAGCTACTGTAGCCGGGGAAGCTAAATAGACATTAGCTTGGGTGCTGCCCATTCTACCTATGAAATTCCGGTTTGATGTCGAAATACATGTTTCTCCTGCTGCTAAAAGGCCAATATGACCGCCTAAGCATGGTCCACATGCAGAACCACATACAATCGCTCCTGCATCAGTAAAGATTTCCAATAATCCTTCTTGCATGGCTTTTAGATAGACTTCTTGAGATGCCGGAATTATCAATGCACGTACATTGTCTTTTACATGTTTACCTTTTAGGATTTTAGCCGCTTCTCTTAAATCTTCTAATCTACCGTTAGTGCATGATCCGATGAATGCTTGATCGATTGGTACATCTCCAATTTCTGAAACAGGTTTTACGTTGTCTACAGAGGCAGGGCATGCAACTTGTGGTTCCAGTTCCGAAACATCAACTTCAACTGTGCGTTCGTATTCAGCGTCATTTCCACTCTGTAATTTTTTAAAATCTGGAATAGATTTTACTCTGCCTTCTAAGAATTCTCTGGTTGTTTCATCTGGAGTTATTATACCATTTTTAGCGCCCATCTCAACAGCCATATTACATAACGTCATTCTGCCTGCTACGCTCATTTTTCTGATTGTTGAACCAGTGAACTCAATGCTTTTGTATATTGCACCGTCAACTTTCACTTTATCTATTATGTTTAGAATCAAATCTTTTGGTGCTATTAACTTTTGGAATTTTCCCTCTACATTAATTTTTATGGTTGGTGGTACCTTGAACCAGATTCTACCTGTAGCAAACACTGCTGCTGCTTCTGTTGAACCTATACCTGTCGCAAAGGCTCCAAATGCTCCATAAGTACATGTGTGCGAATCTGCGCCGACTATTACTGACCCTGGTATTACATGTCCTTTTTCAGGCATTACTTGATGACATATTCCACCTTTTCCTACATCATAGATTTGTATTTTTTGTTCTTTGGCGAATTGTCTCATTGTTTTATGCAGTTCAGCTGCCTTTACTGATTCTGCTGGAACTTGATGATCCAGTATTATGACTACTTTTTTGTTATCCCACACCTTCTGGGTGCCTATTTTATTGAAGGCTTCAACTGTTAAAGGTCCAGTTAAGTCATGCACCATGATAACGTCAACGTTTGCGTCAACTATTTCTCCTGGGCAAACGGCTTGCTTTCCTGAAGCTTTAGCCAAGATTTTTTCTGTTATATTCATTGTTGTTCTCTTTTCCTTAAATTAATCCGATTAACCGAGGATAATGCCAAATTCTAAAGAACAGGCAATTAAGTATTTCCGCTTGAGCAGAACGGTTTATCCGTCGATTCTTATCGATTTAACGCCTCTTGACAGGGCTGTTATGCCCGTTCTTGCTAATTCTATTATGCCAAAATTCTTCATTAGGTTTAGGAATGCGTCGATTTTATCGGGTGTTCCTGTAATTTCAATGATTAGGCTATCTGTTGAAACATCTATTATTCTACCTCGGAATACTTCTGCAAAGTTTATTATGTCTGACCTCTCTTTCGAACTTTCAACTTTAACTTTTATCAGCGAAAGTTCACGCATAACAAAATTGCCTTCTTCTAATTCGCCGACTCTTAACACATCAATCTGTTTTGCTACTTGTTTCACAATTTGATCAATTGTTTTTTCATCCTCATTTACTGTTATAGTCATTCTTGCAATGTCTGCTTGTTCAGTTGGTCCAACAGTTATGCTTTCAATGTTGAAGTTTCTTCGTCTAAACAGGTTTGATATCGTATGTAGAACACCTGGTTTGTTTTCTACTAATACTGATATGACTTTAGTTTTTCCAGTTTCCATTAATAATCCCCCCTCTGTTGAGGCAGACCGCAGCCTGGAGGCACAAACGGGACAACATCGTTTTCAGAACTAATTGGTACATCTATTACAGTTGTAATGTTGCCGGTAGTTGCTGTTTTGATTGCCTTCTCAAATTCTTCTATGCTGTTAATTCTCAGTCCTTGTGCGCCATATGCTTCTGCTAGCTTAACAAAGTCTGGGGTTTTCCCCAAGTTTACTGCCATATATCTACGTTTATAGAGCGTTCGCTGCCACTGGGCTACCATGCCTAAGACAGAGTTATTGAGTACTATTACAGTGACTGGAATGTTTTCTGCAACGCTACAAGCTAGTTCCTGCTCAGTCATTATGAAACTGCCGTCTCCAGCAATGTCAACTACCTGTCTTTCTGGGCAAGCTACTTTTGCTCCTATTGCAGCGGGAAAACCAAATCCCATAGTTCCAAGTCCTCCTGAACTGATGAATGTACGAGGTTGTAAAGCTTTAAAGTAAAGAGCTGACCACATCTGGTTTTGACCAACTTCTGTGGTGATAATTGCACTTGCCGGTAATAGTTTCCGTAATGTTATTAGCAAATTCTTTGGGATAACATCTTTAGGTCTTTCTTTAAGAAGTGGACTCAGCTGTTCTTTTGCTTCTTTTACCATTTTATTCCACATTGTGCCCTCTGCTTTTTGTAATTTCTTTGATGTCGCTATAAGTAGCATTTTAAGTGCCTTCTTTGCGTCCGCAACTATTGGTATATCTATTTCTATATTTTTGTTAATTTCAGCATTATCAATTTCTATGTGTATCTTCTTGGCATTAGGTGCAAAACTATCCAAGTTGGCTGTAGCGCGATCAGAGAATCGTGTGCCAACAGCTAATAATACATCTGATTCTCCAATTAATTTGTTAGCTGCTGGATTCCCATGCATACCTATACTTCCAAGTGACAATGGATGATTCTCAGGGAACGATCCTTTACCCATGAATGTGGTTGCGACAGGAGCCATAAGTAAATCTGACATCTGAATCAGTTCATCTGATGCTCCTGCTGTTATCACTCCACCTCCTGCTAAAATAATTGGTCTTTCAGCTTTAGCTAGCAAGTTTGCTGCTTCACTGATTCTTGTTTGATTAGGTTCAGTTGATAACTTATACCCTCTTAAACTGATTTTATTAGTGAATTCAACATCTGCAATTTCGGATTGTATGTTCTTGGGTAAATCAATTAACACTGGTCCGGGTCTACCTGTGGTGGCTATGTAAAAAGCGTTGTTTACTATAGATGGAATTTCAGGAATAGACCTAGGTTGATAGCTGTATTTGGTTACTGCAGTAACTATGCCTATAATATCCGCTTCTTGGAAAGCGTCTTTTCCTATCATATAACTGGTATTGGCACCTGAAGATGGAACCTGTCCTGTTAGCGCAATTATGGGTGAGGAGTCCATATAGGCATTAGCTATACCAGTGACCAAGTTTGTCGCTCCAGGACCGCTGGTTGCCATACATACACCTGCTTTACCACTCGCGCGTGCATAACCTTCAGCTGCATGGGCTGCACACTGTTCATGTCTAGCTAGTATGTGTCGAATTTTTTTATTACCGCAAAGCGCATCATATACTGGTAAAATGGCTCCACCTAGTATTCCAAATACTGTGTCAACTTTTTGTCGTTCAAGAGATTCTAAGAGTGCTTCTGCACCAGACATTTGTGTCATATTCAAACATAGTCTCCTTTTATCATGTAGTCTATTTTTTTCTTCAAAAAAATTTTCTTTAGAAATTTTGTGGCTGTATTAGAGGTTAAGCTATGGATATTAAAATAATTGTACCCGACGATCCCAGCTATGGAGGTGACGATCCCTCATTTTTCTTTCCTCTTTACTCCACGTACTTTAAAGAGTACATAATGGATAAAATAAAAAGATTGTGGTGAAATTGAAATCTTACGTTATTCAAGTAATAAAAAACAATTTTTTTACTTAATTTTTAGTGGGTTTTCCCATCTATTTCTTCCTTTGTGAAATAATACGATATTACTACTATCATAATCTTCTTTAACAATAAATTTATTGGATTGAAAAGCTCACTAAATAAGTAGGTGAGTTAATTGTCTTCAAAAGATGAGTTTAATGACTGGCTCCGAAAACGTCGTAGTACCTCCAAAGACCCGTTTTTTGGTGAAATAGACAATATGTTTAGAGAAATGGATCGGATGATGGATGACGAGTTAAAGCAATTTGCCGAGAGAGTGCCCAAGGAGTACGTAAAGGAACGCAAACTACCTGACGGTAGTACTGTTAAGGAACTTGGGCCATTTGTGCACGGTTACACTATGAAAATTGGTTCTGATGGAAAACCTGAGATTAGAGAATTCGGCAATATAAAAAAGGGTGATAAAGGTACACCCCAAGTTAGGGGCGAAAGAGAACCTCTTGTAGATATAGTTGAAACTAACGGTGAAGTTAGAGTAGTAGTTGAGCTTCCAGGTGTGGAAAAAACTGACATTAAACTGCATGGAACCGAGGATTCATTAGAAATCTCAGTCGATACACCTCAATACAAGTACTACAAAGAAGTTGAATTACCCGTAAAAGTACGTGTTAAAGAGGCAACTTCAACATATAAAAATGGCGTCCTTGAGGTTGTGTTGCCAAAAGAGGCTACCCCTAAATCTAGAGGTGACCCAATTAACATAAGCTAAAATATAGCTCCTTTTAAGTTCAAAAATTTTCTATTAGCTCGTGTAATCATGACCGCCAACTCAGAAATCGATGTTTTAAATTCTGTTTGTAGGAGTGCCAAGGCAGCAGGTAAACTTTCCGGAGATGACCTTACAAAACTGTACGAGCACTTTGGACAACGATTCACAAAAGCACTTGACGCGTTAACTGAAGGCAGAGTTAAGAAATATGTTTTTAAGCCATCTGGCAGAATAGTCTGGATAGTTGTAGGTAGAGAACGAGATTATCTGATAATGCCCGAAGCTGAATTTTGTAGTTGCAATGATTTTTACTTTAGAGTTTTAGACAAAAAAGTACACATGTGTTATCATCTGCTAACCCAGATTATGGCGCAGAATCTAGGTTGGTTTGAAGCAATTGAAGAAAAAGACGATAGTTATAATATGCTTATGAATGAATGGAAAAAAGCTAAGCTTTAACCAAAAACACAATTTTTTGCTTTAAAATATGCTTTTAACTTTTCTTGTATTTTCGATTTTTAATTTCACCCTATTCTGATTAGGCTATTTCGACTAGAAACTGCAAAATTATGCTCTTCGATATTTTATCCATACCTTTTCACATATTCCTGTTTTTTATTCCTAATTTAAAAAATAAAATACTACCCTTATGCTACAGTTTTAGACTTGAAAAAAGCTAATTTTGTTATATTTGAGATTTAGCTGTTAGTCTAAGTTTAAATATGAAGAGTTACAAGAATAGAGTAAACTCAAGAGGGACCACAATGGGCTTAAGTGAATATTTCATAATACTACAGTATATCCTAATGGGTTCAACATTTGTAGCTCTAGCTTTGATTTTTCTGTATACTTATTATGGCCGAGATGAAGAAGCAAAGCCTGAATAAACAAAATACGTAGTCAATAAACTTTACTTGCCCCTATATTAAGGAGTACAAAAATAGTTATACCTACTAGAAAAATAAATATGCTAATCAATATTACTGCGTTTAAGTTAGAATTTGCTCCTAAAAAAATTGGGATTGGACCTATTAAAATTATTCCTGTGACGCTGCCTTCTCCACCTGAAAATATAGATGCTATAACTAATATAATGAACCCAAAACATATCAATATTATACCCAACAAAACTATGTTCTGTGCCTTTTTGGTGGCGATACCTTCACCCTCACTATAGCTTAACAACTTATTTTCACCTCAAAAACCGGTAATACACTACAAAAACCACAAACATAATTACTGAAAATATTAAGGCAAGTACAATAACCTCCTTAATCGCCTTTTTATCAGTGCCAAATATTATTGGAATGGGACCAATCATAATAATGGCCCCTCCTCTCTCTTCACTTCTATTTTCTTTGGTGTGCCTATTAAATCGAAGCATTACATAACTTATGATTAAGCCGGCTATAATCAAAACTGTTACTATTATACTGAGAGTTGCTAAATCTATCATTGCCTTAAACGTCTCATATAAAAAAGTAGACTGCCCATTTTTAATATGCATAGCTCAAAACCATTTTTTATGACAAAAATTAAAAGCTACAAAGCCTCTTTATCGTGTCGGCTCCAAATGACCACTCAAAATTTAATTGACGAAATTCAAGAAAAAAACCCAAATTTAAACAAAACACAAATCTTAGAAATGCTGCAGACTGAACGTGATAAAACTGGTGGTTTACTATCTGATGAAACACTTCTCAGATTGGTTGCAGCTAAATTTGGAGTTAATGTAAAACAGAGTCTGTTTAAAAATACGGGGGTTCTTTCCTCAAGTCGTCTTTTCGCTGGTTTATATGACGTTAATTTTGAAGGGCGTGTTTTTGCTGTTTATCCAGTAAAAATCTTCAAAGGTGAAGAAAAAACGGGTAAACTTGCATCCCTCATTGTTGCAGATAATGATGGGCTTTTGAGGGTTGTTTTGTGGAATGAACACACTGCATTAGTAGAGAATTGTCAACTAGAGGTTGGAAAAGTAGTAAAGTTACTTCACGGCTATACTCGTGAAGATCGATATGGGAAAATTGAACTTCATTTAAGTAATAAAAGTCAGATTGAACTTCAGCCTGAATCTAAAATTGGTGATTACCCCTCGATTGAGCAGTACGTTACAAAAATTGGCTCTCTCAAGTTAGTTGAAGGAAATGTGCATCTTTTAGGTGTTGTTAAAGCTGTTTTAAGCAAATCTATTTTCCATCGAAATGATGCTGAAGATGGTATAGTGATGAGAGTTGTTATTAGAGATGACTCAGGCGAAGTGAATGTGGTTGTTTGGAACGAAAAAGTAGATGAATTGGAAAAAAAGTTGAGAGATAGTGCACAAGTGCTATTGATTAATGCTCATGTAAAGCCCACTAAAACTGATTGTATTGAAGTTCATGTTGACTTTAATACTGTTATTGATATAAGGTAGTCTACAAATTATTTTTCGCGTTATTTATCGGTTATTGTCTTTAATCGAATTATTATCTGTTTATTTTGAATTATATTTCATATAAAAATTAAATGACTACTGGAGATTTTCAGTTTTTCTTGATTCCATATTTAAAATATTTTGCTCTCTTCCTTTTTTCTATTTAAAGGTCAACAAATTGTTTTTCTTTCGACTATTTTGTTATTATCAATTTTGCAGATACGTCTCAAGAGTACTGCGTTTGATTTAACTCGTTCAAACCGTTTTTTTCCATTGTCTTTGTCTTGAGTTACCACAACATCTTTTAATTTACTGAATTGTTCGTTGGTGCCGTCTTCTCGTATTCTTTCTACTTTTATGCAGTCATCAACCATACAGTGTACTACACAGGCTCCACAGTAAACGCATAAATCATCAATTATGCCGACTTCGCCAGAACCCCAGTACAACGCATTCGTTGGGCAAACTTCAATGCATAGTTTGCATTGCCCTCCTATACAAGTGAATTTGTTTATGCTGATTTTTCCTTCTTTGAAAAATTCTTTGACGCCTGTAGGCTCTAGAAGTTCTTGTCGTCTTTTCTTTTTTTCCTCATCTTCCGTTTTTATGCTACTATCTTTTGACAATAGCCCGAATATGTCAATAGAGGAAGAATCTGACGGCATTTTGCGAATCCCTATTTGTTCTGCAAATACAGTTTTTGAATTATAATTACTTATCTGGGCAATCTACGCAATTTTTCATATCATCCTGCATTTTTATAAACTCTATTGATACACTAAAGCTATTACCGTCATACAATTATTATAAATATAATAACGTTTCAGCGGTTGGGTCTGATTGGGCAAAATAAAATTCGGCGTTTTTCTGCCGTTCTACGCTTATCAAAACAAAGATAACTCGCCAAGTCAGCAATACAAAATAATTCAAGATATTGCTTTAGAATCTGAAAAGCTCGGTTACCATTCAATATGGCTTGATGATCACTTGATGTATAATGAGTGCACAATTTTTGAGTCCTGGACTGTTCTTTCTGCTTTGTCCAATTTAACCAGTAAGATACGGTTAGGGACAATGGTTACCTGCAACCAACATCACAACCCGGGTTTACTCGCTAAAACAGCTGCTACACTAGATGTTTTATCAAACGGTCGGTTAGAATTTGGTATAGGTGCAGGAATTCAAAAACAAGAGCATATTGCATATGGTTTTGGTTTTCCCGAATTAAGCACTAGGACGGAACGTTTAGATGAAGCTCTATCTGTAATGACTGCATTATGGACAAAAGAAAAAGCAAGTTATAATGGCAAACACCACACTATCAAAGATGCGGTATGCGCGCCTAAACCCATCCAGAAACCGTATCCACCGATTACTGTTGGGGGGGTCGGAGAAAAAATGTTAGAAGTAACTGCAAAATATGCAGATAGATTCGATTGGGGTTTTTTACCTTCAAAAAATATGTATGCAGATAAACTTTTGTCTTTAAAAAAGAAATGCGAAAAAGTAGGTAGAAATTATGCTAAAATCGAGAAATCCTGTTGGCCAGCAGGTCAACTTTTGCTTGCCCATAATCAGATTGAACTCAATAAAAAAATATCAATTTTCAAACCAGGAGGTGTTACCCTGGAAGATTTTAAAAAATATACATTAACTGCAACACCTGAAACATGCATGGAAGAGCTACAGGTTTATTTGGATCTGGGTGTTTCTTATTTTATGTTATTCTTCGCGGATTTGCCTAGTATGGATAGTCTACGCCAGTTTTCTAGAGTAATGATAAATTAGTTTTTGCTTTTACAAAAAAATTAGCACTTTTTAACGTCATTTCTTTGTTTTAGTGCTATTTTTTCTTGTTCAAGTTGAACTATTGTTCCAATAATATATTTTTGTATACTTACTTGAAAAATTGAAATTTTCGTCATTATAAATTATGTCGAGATTTGAACCATACTGATTTAACAATTTTTTTGTGTTATCCATAATTATTGGTGCTTTCTCGTCTTCAGGCCAGAGTCCCCAAATTCGATCGTTAGTTATATATTCGTTTCGTCTCATACCCCATCCGTAATCTTTAGGTAAAACTAAAGCGGCTTCAACAACTGTTTTTTCACTATTAGTTCTTGGATTTCTGTTTGTATAGTTCCAGAAATTTTCCATGGCTTCTAAATGTTCATCTGATAATATTCCGTATGGATTATTTTCAGGGTAAATAGGATAGTTAAATACTACAATATATTTTGCTCCTGACTTATACGCTAAAACCATGTCACCGTATATCTCTTGGGCGTTTGCTAAATAGGGTGGTTCATAATACTTCCAGACGATTATAGTACCCCAGTCTTTGTTTTGAATATTTGCAGCACCCCTACAAAGTGCTATTTGTTGAGTTGAATCGAGATTCCAACCTAACTCAACGAAGACAGTGTCATACCCAGCAAGGTAATCCCACCAGTAAAGAGCATAATCAGAAGTAAAAGTTAAGATACCTTTGTTTTTTATGTCTATCATGCTATTGGATAAAGCTATGTTATTGATGAACTGGTTTGCTGCATCACTATAGTCAGTGGCGTTTTGGATTGGTTCTTGTCCATCAATTTGTTTTCCTCCTGGTTCATCCCTGAGGTGAATGCCTAAGAACTTATCTCCCCAGCGTTCATGTGCTGTATCTAGCCATGTCTGGTGCCATGGATAGGTTTCTCTGGAAATCAAATCAAAATAGACAATAAATTTCAAATCTGCATCCGCTGCATAATCGCATACTTCATTTAAAGCTGTCTCGTTTGTTGTTAAGTCATGAGAGTTTATCAAGAAAAGATTCGTGTAGTTTTTGGTTCTGTCTATCAAGATTTTAGCTTCTAATGGTTCAAGTCCACCAAAGGAAACTCCAAAATAAAATTCGTCTTCTACTGTGCTGTTTTCTCTGGTCATCTGTTGGTGTGTATAGATGAGCGTTAAACTTACTATTATTAAAATGGCGATTATCAGTAAAAATTTTAATTTCGCATTCATTATATTCCAACTCAATTTTTAGACTCTGCGTCTTTACTAATCAAATTATCAAGTGTGTGTTTTTTAATGGATATTGGGTAGTACTCCTGGTTTTTATTTATTAAAGTGGAAAGTTGTTCTGCACTGTTAACTATTGGGTTGTTTATGCTATAGTTAATGCGATTAATTTTGTCTAAACGCTCAGATTCCATGTCATATAAGCCGCTTCGTTATGTAAATAAAAGTGTTTTTGTCAAGGTTTATTTACTAAAATATGGTCTCCAACAAAAATTCCCATACATTTACTATGCCAAAAACAAGTGTAACTATAGAGGAATTCATCAGGGCTTCTTAATTTTATTACTCTTTAAAATATACCTTCAAAAAAAGTTTAATAGTGAAAAAACTGACCCCTACGGGTCAATGGGTTTTTCTTGGTTGCCTATTTTTTATTGTCTTCTAATCTGTTGGTGTAGGGTTGTATCTCGAAAGAATCCCCTTAGTAATTTTGGGTAATCTTGGTTTCCAAGTTGATAAACGCTGCTTGAGTTCTTCATCAGATAACTCGACTTTTAAATTACGGTTTTGAATATCAATGGTTATTACATCTCCGTTTTTGATGACCGCGATTGGCCCGCCATCAAACGCTTCAGGAGCAACATGTCCAATACTACCTCCTCTTGTGGCGCCAGAAAATCTGCCATCAGTGATTAAAGCTACACTCTCACTTAGACCCATACCTGCAATAGCTGCGGTTGGAAAAAGCATCTCAGGCATTCCCGGTCCACCTCGCGGGCCTTCATATCTTATTACAACAACGTCTCCTGCTTTGACTTCTTTATTGCGTATTGCAGTAATGGCTTCTTTTTCTGAATCGTACACTTTTGCTGGACCAGTATGTTTTAACATACTATCTGCAACACCTGCAGTTTTAATCACTGCACCTTTAGGTGCAAGGTTACCTGTTAAAATTGCGATTCCTCCCTCTTTATGAACAGGATCTTCTAAACGATGGATTACTGCGCGGTCTAAGACTTTGGCTTCTTTGATGTTTTCTCCAATATTCTTCCCTGTTACAGTGAGCATATTTAAGTTAAGCATACTTTTCAATTCACTCATAACTGCAGGTATTCCGCCTGCTACATCTAAATCTTCCATAGCGTAGATTCCGCTGGGAATCATACTGCAGAGATGAGGAACTTTTTTGCCTATTTCGTCAAACGCTGAAAGTGGTAACGTTATTCCGGCTTCTTTAGCTATGGCAGTCAAATGTAGGATAGTATTAGTTGAACCTCCGAGTGCCATATCTACTGTAATTGCGTTCTCAAAGGCTTCTTTAGTCAAGATTAAAGAGGGTTTAATGTCCTCTTTTACCAATTTTACAATTTGTTTACCTGTTGCTCTAGCTATCCTAAGTTTAAAAGCGCTTGTAGCAAGAGAAGTTGCACAGTAAGGTAATGATAAACCTAAGGCTTCGGTCATACACGCCATGGTATTTGCCGTAAACATTCCACTACATGATCCGCAGCTTGGGCACGCAGCATTTTCTAGCATATTCAGCTCTTTTTCGTTTATTTTTCCAGCAGTAAATTGACCAAGTGCCTCAGGAAGGTTTGCGTAGCTTACCTTTTTACCATCTAAATAGCCTGCTTTCATCGGGCCGCCTGTGACCATGATTGACGGTATGTTTACTCTTGCTGCGGCCATAAGCATGCCTGGTGTAATCTTGTCACAGTCTGAAACCATGACTAACCCGTCTAGGCTATGTGCTTGTAGCATTATTTCAACAGAATCAGCGATTATTTCTCTTGAAGGTAAAGAATATCGCATGCCAACATGTCCCATCGCTATGCCGTCACACACTGCAATGGTGTTGAATTCAAAAGGTATTCCGCCTGCTGACAGAATGCCTTCTTTTACAGCTTCACCAATTGTACGAAGATGAATGTGTCCTGGTACAATGTTTGTGTAACTGTTTGCTACACCAATGAATGGTTTAGTCATGTCATCGTCTTGTAAACCTAAAGATTTTAGTAATGATCTGTGGGGTGCTTTCTCTGTTCCTTTTTTAATTTCATCACTTCTCAATTTAATATTCCTCACATCTGCTATGTCACCAATAATTTTATATTTAAGGTTGACGCCTTGAAAGCAGATGTGATTTAAATGGGGTATTGCTTTATTCAACCGTTTCCCTAAATCTGTAAAATTTTTAGATACCACCCTGCGTGATGGTGAACAAACACCCGGAGTATCACTTGTACCAGAACATAAATTACGTATAGCTCAGCGGCTAGACGAACTTGGCGTGGACTACATTGAAGCTGGCTTTGCAGCCGTTTCTGAAGGAGAACTAGAATCAGTTAAATTAATAGCTAAACAAGGTTTACGGGCAGACGTTTCTAGTGCGGCTAGAGGAACAAAAGCTGACGTGGATGCAGTATTAAAGAGTGGCGCTTCAACCGTGAACATGATTATACCTACATCTAATTTACATATAGAATGTAAACTTCGTAAGACTCGTGAACAAATCCTCAAAACAACCGAAGAATGCGTTACATACGCTAAGTCACACGGTCTAAAAGTTGAATTATTAGCTGAAGATGCAACCCGTTCAGACTTTGACTATCTGACCCAAGTATTCTTAACTGCAGTTGACGCTGGTGTAGATCGGGTTATCCCCTGTGATACAGTAGGCATCTTAACTCCTGAACGTTCCGCAGAGTTCTTCTCTAAACTTAAAGAAAAAATAAAAGTGCCAGTTGGTGTACATTGCCACAATGATTTTGGTATGGCAGTTGCTAGTACTGTTGCAGCTTTGGGTGCTGGCGCTGAAGAAGTACACGCTACCATAAACGGTTTAGGTGAACGCGCTGGAAACGCTTCGTTAGAGGAAATAGTTGTTGCATTAAAATCACTCTACAAATTAGATTTAAACATAAAAACTGAGTTGCTCTACAGTACTTCCCAACTAGTTTCTCGTTTAACAGGCATATATGTTCAACCCAATAAAGCTGTTGTAGGAGAAAACGCGTTTACTCATGAATCAGGTATACACACTCAAGGGATGCTATCTAATCCTCTAACCTATGAGCCCCTATCGCCTGAACTCGTTGGTTGCGTACGACGTATATCTCATGGAAAACATTCTGGTTCACACGCAGTACGTGCAGACTTATCCAGTATGGGTTTGAATCCCACTGAAGCACAGTTTAAAGAAATATACAAACGCATAAAAGAATTAGGTGACAAAGGCAAAATAGTGATGGACGCTGATGTGCTAGCCATAGCCGAATCTG
>JAAZBP010000129.1 GCA_012513715.1 Thermoproteota archaeon
AAAAATGGCGCGGGATGTGGGATTTGAACCCACGTGGCCTTTCGACCACAGACTTAGCAGGCCTGCCCCATACCAGGCTTGGGGAATCCCGCACAAACAGCGTTCTGGTTTAACGCCTAAATTAACCTTACTCAGCTGTTCAACTGAACACCAAAGCAGTTAATATAAGCCATTTGAGTGTAAGCTACTTTAATTAAAGTTTTCTGAAAAACATCAAAAACCAAATAACCATTCTATGCAGCACCAGGATTATTACATGATACCAGATTGTAAAAGTTCTTGTTCTAACTAAAAATAAGAGAAGGAAAGAAGAAGCACCGTTAAAGCGGTCTTAAGTATATACCTAGTTGGCCCTTAGAGACTTTAAGTTCTATTCCTCGTGCACTGCAACAAGCATCGCCTTTTTCTAGAGCAGAAATCGCTAATTTATTTCGTGGAGTCTTAAGCAAAGCGGGTTTTATGCCCAGTATTTCTTCACTAGTTTCTTTTGATATTTCAACTTCGAGGTGAGTTACTTTCCAGTTGTCAGGGTCTATTATAACGTCTTTTATTTTACCTACTTTGTACTCTTTTGTGAAGATTTCTTTATCAACTAGTTGACTAAATTTCACAGTAAACACCTTAAAAATAATTATTGTGAGTTTTGTATATAATATTTTGTATAGATAATTAGTAAGTATTCGAGTAAGAATTTTAGCTGTAATTTAAGATATAATTAACCCAGCTTAGTTTAAGAAAGAGATAAAACATAAAATCAGCTAAATGCAAATAAATACTGGGTTATACCAATTTATTCTGAAGCCATTATTTCAGCATAGACCATTTCCGTTTAACTTCAACCATTTAAAAGAGAAAAGTTTAAGGGCGAATGATTGTTTTAGGTTCCAATATTCTTACTTTGAGGGTTTGTGGTTTGAGCACTAATGTCCAAACAATTGAGGAACGTAAAGCAGAAGTTCTAATTAAATTACGAAAGTACAAACTTGTTGAAAAAGAAAAGTTTGAGGGCGCATACGCCTATATTGTAGATATTCCGCAGGATAAAGAACGCGCAATAATATGGTGTATTCTAGGTGAAGCCACTGTTGGTATAGCAGCTATGAATACACTCTATAAAATAATGAAAGAAAAAGAACTTGAAAGAGCTATAGTAGTTACAGAGGGACGCTACACCCACGCAGTTAAACTTGGCTCCAAAAAGAAGAACGTAGAGTTACTTCCAAAGTCTTTCCCAGTTTTCGACATATTCGAACATAAACTTGTTCCTTTCCACGAGATTGTAAGCGAAAAAGAGAAAAATCAACTGCTTGCACAATACAAAGTTAAGCCATACCAAATGCCTCAAATCAGGTCAGGTGACCCAGCAGTTAAAGTTATTGGGGCTCAACCAGGCGATGTGCTAAAAATCACTCGAAAGAGCACAACCGCAGGTGAACACGTAACATACAGATACGTTGTAGAATAGTCAGCAGCTCTTAATCAATAAATTTCCCTTACTATAGATAAATAGTTAAGGAGAACTTTTTCTTTCCTGAACTAATTCATCAAGGATAACTATAGCTTCTGCAAGGGGCATCCCTAACCTCTGCGATAATTCAAGAGCAGAAATATCAGGTTCCGCAGATAGAATTGAATCACGAGTATAAGCCTTATGAGTTGGATACATAACTGATGAATGAACAACTTCAACAATCAGTTGCCAGAGTTTTTCTTTGTTATAATCATCGAGATTAATAATTACCACCAATCATTAGTTTAGAACATAACTTGAATAAAAATAGTAAACTTCAATATGGCCTTAAAGAGTTAGTTAATATAGAGGTTTTCAAAAAATGTTATGTACCATGAACTTGGCAGCGTCAAAATTGAGAAGTACAATAACATTGAAGTAAGACAGCAAAAAAGAGGCAATTTTATAAGTGTAATCTTAACGTGAAATACACTTCAATTATTACTAATAGAAATTAATAAAAAGTTTTTAATGATGACATTTCAAGAGATGAGTAAGTTCTAAAAGCTAATTTTAACAAAGACAATTAGCCAGATAAGCGAAAAAATTTGTAATAACACAATAATTAACCGATACAAAGTTGACCACAAAGTATATCTCTATTCAATAATTGTAGAATCCAAATTCGCTTAAGACATGGCGGAGCCAACAAACAATGCCGATTAAAGCTGTTATATTTGATTTAGATGGAACACTTACAGGTTTCAACTTAGACTACAAAACGTTACGTGCAGAAGTCAGAGGTTACTTAATCAGCAGGGGCATCCCAGCATCATTACTTAAAGTAAATGAGAGCATTTTTGAAATGCTTCAGAAAACAGAGATATACTTTAAAAACAGAAATAAACAAAAAACTTTTGAAGAGATAAACGCTGAATGTTTAGGCAAAGCTGAGAAGCATGAAATTGAAGCAGCTAAAACAACAAGTCTTCTACCAGGGGCAGTTGTAACTCTAAGAGAACTTCAAAAAATGGAGATAAAGGTGGGTTTGTGCACAACTAGCAGTCAAGTAGCGGCGAATTATATTTTAAACAAATTTAAGATTTCAGATTTCTTTGAAGTTGTTGTTCCGCGTAACAAAGTTAAAAATGTCAAACCCGACCCAGAGCAATACGAAATAGCGCTTAAAACATTGAATGTACAGTCTGATTCTGCATTAATAGTAGGAGACAGCAAAGCAGATATGGAAAGTGCTAAAGAATTAAAAGCAATCGCTGTAGGACTACCTACAGGTTTATCGACTAAAGAAGAACTAACTGAGTATGGAGCCAACTACATATTAACAGCGCTCAGTGATTTACTTATTCTTATAAAAAAGATAAATAATGATTAAACGGCAGTTATTACGCCGCCGTCTTTACTTAAAAGTTGTCTTTCACGTATCAAACGTTTTAAAACTTCAGAAAACACAGTTTTACCTTCAACACTAAGTCGAGTAATTCCAAATACTTTAGCTGTCTCAGAAATCAATGATTCCTCGCTTATACCTAGAGCATATTTTGCCACTATTTTCATTGCTGTCTCAATTTCTTCAGGCGTTATGTATTGAGGTTTACGTTTAGATTCGGGGATACCTGAAACTGGAATACGGATAGGTGTTTGCTTAAGGTTTGTTGGCCAAAGAAAGCTACCTCTAATGGATACTTTCTGTTCTCGTACAAGGTTGTTTAGAGCTTCTTTTACAGCATGAGAAATTTTAGGCGTCACTTTTCTTAAACCCCAAGCAGATGCCAATCTTTCAACTGCATAATCAAAATGAACAGGCCCCTCGTTTTGTATAAGTTCAAAAAGTAGCTTAGTTTGGTTGTCACGATTTTCAGGGAAGTGAAATTCATTTTTTTGTTTTGAATTAACACTTGATTTTCCAGTTACAACTTTAATGTAGGGACTGAAAGCTGCCTTAAGAGGATAAACTTTGTAGGGAACCCCAAGTTTTTCAATTCCTGAAAATTGATTTCTCTGTACATCTGTTGTTGGAGCAGTAATTATTTTCTGAGAGCCAATGTCAAGGTTTTGCTTATGAGCCTGTTCAAGTGCTTCTTTTAATCGTTTAATTTCTGAGTCTCTTCTAGAAACCCAAGCAGGCGACCAAATACGATGAATACGCCAACCCAGTTGCCTCAATACTTGTTCACGGAGACGGTCACGGTCTCGGGCGCTGCTACTGGAACGATAAGTTGCGCCGTCGCATTCTACGCCCATAAGGAAACAGCCAGGGTTAACAGGGTCTACGACGCCGATATCTATTTTGTAGCCGCTGTAGCCGACTCCTGGAATAATTCGGTAACCAAGTTTTTTTATTTCAGAAGCAACATCTTCAACTAGAGCTGATTCGTAGTCGCTATCAGAGAGGTTAGATTTAAAAGAGTCTGTGCCATGCTCAGCATACTCTAAATAGGTTCTTAGTGTCTGTACACCTAATGCTTGAGCATCAGGGTTGATGTCTGAAGCTTTTATTGATGTAATCAGAACAACTTTTTCACGGGCACGTGTAACGGCTACATTCAGGCGCCTCTCGCCACCCGGTTTATTGAGGGGACCAAAATTCATCGTGATTTGTCTTTGCTGATCATAACCATATCCTACACTGAAAAATATAACATCTCGCTCGTCGCCCTGCACATTCTCAAGGTTTTTAACAAAGAAGCCCTCAAGCCGATCTTCTTTGAAGAAACGTTCATATTCAGGTTGCTTTTCGAGACGTCGGTAAATTGCTTCTTCTACAGCATTCATTTGTGCTATACTGAAAGTTACTACGCCCAGAGTTTTTTGTGGATAATTTTTAAAATGTTCAAACACTAAATCAGCGACTCTTTCCGCTTCAACATGATTATCTCGCTTTCCACCTCGGTCATAAATGCCGTCTGGTACATGTACAAGTTTAACGCCTAAACTGTCTGTTTCAGCCATTGCTGCTGGAAATGTAATCATGGCGCCATCATAGAATTGCTGATTTGAAAATGCTATGAGTTCCTCATGTTTACTTCTATAGTGCCACTTCAATGTTTTAACTGGCAAACCGATTCCTAAGCATTCATCTAATATACTATCGAACACTTCGATGTCTTCATCAGTTAATTCATCCCAATCCTTGTCGTCAAGCAAGTTTTTCTGGAAGAAAGACGTGGGCGGCAACTGTTTATTGTCGCCTGCGACTATGATTGTTTTTCCACGGTAAATAGCGCCTATAGCATCTTCAGGGACAAGTTGTGAAGCTTCATCAAAGAGTACTACATCAAATTTAGCGTCAGCTGGAAGAAACTGGCTTACTGATATTGGACTCATTAGTAAACAAGGTTTTAGTTTAACTAGTAAATTCGGGATTTTCTGCATTAATGTACGAATCGGCATTAAACGTCGTTTTTTGGCAGCCTCTTTTGATAGGATACTTGCTTCTGTGTCAGCAGCTTGGATTAGAATGTCACGTGGTTTTCTGCTGTTAGCTTCTTCGATAACTCTGCTGGAGGTAAGTTGTATTAGTTCTTGGTCGAGTTTTCTGAAATCAGCTATTTGTTGCTCATGATTTTCTCTGCGGAATCTACCGAGTTTTTGATCTTCATTATAAAGGTTATTTATCCACTCCTGATAAACACTTTTTCTGAAAATCAAAACTAAATCGGCAGCAGGAAACTTTTGCTCTACGAGACGATCAAAGAATTTATCTAGTCCACGTAAAGTAAAACGGTTTTTAACATCAATGAAGTCAATCCAAATTTGAAGTTCATCCACGCAATCACGCAAATGTTGTATGCGTTCACGTATAGTTTTCACTTCTAAATTTTTAAGAGGCTGGTTTTGATAACTAAGTTCATTTTCAAATCTTTTTTCAAATTCGTACAAAACATTCAATGTTTCATCTCTGTTTCTAATTAACTGACTGTTTGACGGAGCCGCGATAGATCCTTTAGAGGCTATTTCAGCGAAAGCTTCTGGTACAGGTATTTCTCCGAATATATCTTGGACTTTTTTAACCCATTCGAGTACAGTCAAGATATCTTGCCAGTCAGTTTCAAGTTCTTTAAAGCGTAACCCGTATTTCTCGTGAAGTTGAGCTTTTTCACCTGTTATCTGCGCTTCTTTTTTACGTATTCCTTCAGAATTATTCAGGTCTTCAATTAGTTGCTTGTAATTTGCAGGTTCAACTTTACTTGGCAATAATGTATCTTTAGTTATGCTACAAAGGGGTAAAAGCTGTTTTTCTACTCCGACCGTCCAATCCTCTATCAAATAGAGAGATGTTTCGTGTATGGATATGTCTGATTTTGGTATTTTCTCTGGGATAAGAGATTCAATTTCTGTAAGTTGTTGTTCCCATTTTTCTAGAGATCCACGAAGGTCCTCTCCGAGATGTTTAATCATTGGAGAAGGCGCAGCGGGAGTAGTGAGCAATTTTATCAGTGGTTCAGGAATTTGAGTTGCCCAAGAGAGTTTTCGGATTTCATCCACTAACTGAATGGCTTTTTCAGCACCTAAAAAGTCGGTTCTACTTTTATGGTAATAGTGACCTAGTAACGTGCGTACGGTATCAGCTGAAGCATCGATTTTTGCAGCTAACTTGTTTACTTTCCGAGCATCGATTAAATCCTGTAGAACATTTTTTGGTACTTTGCCGTCATTAGTTATTTTGGATATACGTTTTTGGTCGTTACGGTAGTTAGAATTAAAAATTTTCATGCTACTTTGGTATGGACCACTATAATTGGCAATTAATTCGTCTAAATCTAGTTTATAGAGGTCATCACTGTAAGTTTCATCCAGTCTGCTTTTAAGCAGTTTATGGTCTTGGTAAAGGATTTTGGTTGCAGCGATGGTTTCTTTTAGTTGTTCTAGATATTTAGCATCGAACCATTGCGGTTCAGGTTTATCTTCAGAGAAACATAACATAGCCATTCGAGAAAGTTGACGTAACTGTGTTATAGTTAAGTCAGTTATATCTAAACCTAATAGCGGTGCTAGTGACTGGGAGATTTCTCGCCATTTTTTAGTTGCTAATTGGGTATTTTTAATAAAACTCAAGAGATAATCTCTTTTTGATAGCAATTCGCTTTCAAACAAATCGACAGGCCCAAGTGCAGTGGTTAAAGCGGTTAAGTTTTGTTTTATTTCAGATGATGAATTAAGTGGTAAATCAAATATAGTTGGATTGTAACTTTCCAATAGACTTGCACGGGTTGCTTTTATCCAATTAGAAGCGTCTAAATATGTCTTAGCTTCAGAGATTAAGGCATCCAAATTTGGAGTAAGTAACCAAGATTTTTCTGGAAGAGGACTCTCAAACAGAAGATTACTTGTATCAATAATCCACTGTATTTGATTGAAGTTTCCAGGTGGGGAAATACCTAGAGTAGCTGAAAAGTTTTCAGTTTCTGTTTCAAGATTTAGTATTGTTTCAATTATATTTTTGAGTGTTGCTAAGAGTTCACTTCGCACTTCAAGGTCATATTTGTGTGACCGGTAACCTAACCATGGAAAATCGGGTTTTTCAATTACCTGCCATACCTTGCTCAGGTGTGATACAAGATCTTCTAGTTCATACATCTTTTGTGGTGTAAGCAATTTTAGTTCAGTTAATCCAACAGGGACAAAGGGAACACGTTCAAGACTTGCGAGGATACTTAGGATTTCATAAACACTTCTCTGCATATATGGACGTAGTTGATGTAAAGCTGTAACGTAGCCGTTTAAGGAGTCTCTGTACTCAGTTAATCTTTCTATATCATGTGGAGAGGGAAGTTTTCGGGGGATTAAGCTTTCATCTAAGCTTCGTTTAAGTTCCGCTACTACGTCCTGTTTATTGGCTTTACTACTATGAAGTTCAAGACAAAAATGCGCTAACCCTACAGCACTGAGACGTTTGTATACAACTTCTAGAGCAGCCATTTTATCGCTTACAAATAATACACTTTTTCCGTTAGCTATACACTCAGCTATTATGTTAGCAATAGTCTGGCTTTTTCCAGTACCAGGCGGACCCTTCATTACAAAACTTTGTCCAAGTAAAGCGTATTCTATGCTAATACGTTGACTGCTATCAGCATCTAAGACTTGAAAGGTTTTTGAAGGTGATTCAATTTTATCAATTTCTTTTTCGTCAGGTAAATCAGGTATTATGAGGTTTTCGTCTTTTATACCAGCGATAGCCCGGATTATTGGATGCTGAGTTACTATATCTGCGTTAGCTTCAAGATCTTTGTAGATAACAAGTTTTTGGAATGAGAATAAACCTAAATTCACAGAGTCATCTACAGTCCAACCCATTTCTGAAACTGCCTGTTCAACAGAACTGTAGTAATCAGATAACGATTGCTCACTCCAGTCGTCAGGTAAATTTGGAAGCTCAAGTTTATAGTCGTTCTTGAGTTTAGCCTGTAACGCAGGGTTTAGAACGGCTTCTTCTTCAACAGGAGGCAACACAATACCATATGGTTGCCTGATTGTTTCCTTTCCTAACTCTAAAGGTACAAGAATTAGAGGTGAATGAACATTTTCTTTTGTTTCAGCGTCAACCCAGTTGAGGGTACCAAAAGCCGCGTAGAGTATTCTTACACCTCGTTCACGGAAATCTGATAGGGAACGTCTTTCTAAAAGTCTAAGGGTTCTTTCTAACTCTTGACGTGTTAGATTGCTGCATACAAGTTGGTTAGGTGCAGGATATAGAGGTGTTTGAGTTTTAGCAGCCTTAACAGGCGGTTTCACAGTCTTTATTTTGGTGCTTTTTTTCGGTTTAGTCTTACTTTTCTTTGTACTTTGAAGACTTTCAGATAAAATCTCGGTTTCGTCTGCTGGTTCTTCAGGAGGAAAAAAGAATTCCAACCTATTATTTTTCAATACTAATAAATCAAAAATTTTTTGAGATACAGGTTGTGTTATTGTTAGATTTCCACGTTTTGACTTTCTGAAGTATAGCAGATTGTTTCTGCGTGAAAGATCGATTAATCGAGACTTCCAATCTTCAACTCTCTTCATAGGAGAAGACATGGGAACATCTTCAAATTGTTCAGTCATGAGCACACATCCACATAGATACAGTTTAGCTATTGTACAGTTGATTGTTTAACAGTTACGGTAATTACCAGTTACCTAAGTAAGCAAGTAGTTATTTTGTACTTTAAAATAGTAAATTTTGTGGTAATAGTCTTAAAAAATCAAACAGTAAAAACGGCATTTGCGTGGGTTCAAGAGTCTAAAAAGAGTAATACAAAAAGTAGAAAAAATTGGAGTTCACCCAAGATGAGGCAAGTTTTATGAAAACAATTGTGTTTTATAAAAATTCAAAAATTAGGGTTTGAAGCAGTACCTTGACCATTGTGGCCACTGCTGGGTTGTATTACAGGAAGTTAAGTCAAGTGTTAACTCCATACCAATCTTAAGTTGGTCTTGCGGTACGCCTTCTATGATTCCAGGGATTTTTAAGTTATTTTCAAGTTCAAAAATGCCAATTGCATATGGCGCCAAGTTTTGAAACTGTTGTGGAGCAATATGAATTACAGTGTAGGTTAGAAGTTTGCCTTTTCCTGAAACAGCGAGCCAAGTGAATTGTTGAGAGTAACAGTTATCACATAGAGGGCGAGGTGGAAGATGGATTTTTCCGCATTTTTGGCATTTACCAGCCATTAACTTACCTTGCTTGATGAAATTATAGAATTGTTCTATTGTAAAAGGTTCTTGTGTACTCATTATTTTTCTCTCCTGTAAATGTGAACCACTGCAGTGGCACCTGAACCACCAATGTTCTGGCTTAAACCTATTTTGGCATCTTTGACTTGGCGTTTTTCTGCTTGATCTGTTAGTTGGAGATAAAGCTCATATGTCTGGGCTGTACCTGTGGCTCCAACTGGGTGACCTTTGGCCTTTAATCCGCCACTGGTGTTAACTGGAATACGACCGTTGAGGTATGTTTCACCGCTTTCAACAAGTTTACCGCCTTCACCGGGTCTACAGAATCCAAGATCCTCATAAGCCATTATTTCAGCAAATGTGAAACAGTCATGTACTTCAGCTAAGTCGATTTGCTCTGGTTTTATGTCAGCCATTTCATAAGCAGCTTTTGCAGCTATTTTGGTGGCTTGAAGTGAAGAGAGGCTTTTTCTTTCATAAAGACCAATGGTGTCGCTTGCCTGTCCAGAGCCAATAATGTGAACAGGTTGATCAGTATATTTCTGTGCAAGTTCAGGTTTCGTTAATATAATACAACTTGCGCCGTCAGTTATTAGTGAACAATCGTAGAGCTTAAGCGGCCACGCAACGTATCGTGAGGACATTACAGTTTCAATAGTTATTTCTTTTTGCATGTGTGCCTTAGGATTAAGGCTTCCATGGTAATGATTTTTCACCGCGACCTTAGCGATTTGCTCTTCAGTTGTACCATAATTGTGCATATGGGAAGTTGCCATCAAAGCGAAAAGACCGGGAAATGTGATTCCGTGAAACTGTTCAAAAGGGTAATCAGAGGCCATAGCTAAATATTCAGTCACTTCAGCTGTAGTCCGATGAGTCATTTTTTCCACTCCGCCCACCATAACTACATCTGCTAAACCTGATAGAACAGCGTAAATACCTGAACGTAAAGCTGCACCTGAAGATCCACATGCCGCCTCAGTTCTAGTAGCAGGAATACCTACTAAACCAGCCCAGTCTGCAAGAGTACTTGCAGTATGTCCTTGATGCTCATAGGCTTCTCCCATATGTCCAATGAACAATGCTTTAATGTCTTTTTTAGGCTGAAGCTTAGGGCAGCGACTAAAAGCTTCGCTTGCAGCTTCAGCGAAAAGTTCTCTTGTTAGTAAACCAGTATGTTTACCGAATTTAGACATACCAGCACCGATTATACTAACGAGTGGTTTTCTATTCAAATTCGATGTTCCTCGCTTGAAACTATATAGTGATGGTAAAGCGAAATAAAAACCATTCAATTAAAGTTAGTTGTTTATTATTTCTAGTTAAAAAAAGAAGATAAAGAATATTAACGATTTAACATAGAAAACACTTTTTTTAACGCGAGATAACTTCATTATAATTACATAAAGTTAAGATTTGAATCTAAATTTTAGATAAAAATAACAGATTAATTATTTTTCTTTATAACTCACTTATTTAGTGATATTAATTGCTAAAATTAATGAATTGAAGCAAAAAGATTGACACTGAAAGTAAGGAAGCACTTAAAAGGAGAACACTGAATATATGGGTATGGGGTAGTGAAAGACCCATGAGCAAGTTTAGAGTAATAGGTAAAATAGCAACAGGTTTAACTGGCGTATCCATAATTTTTGCTATAATAGCAGTGGTCTTAGAATACAACTATTACACATTAGTCAATGCTTATGCAGCAACAGAATATGCAATATCATATTCCCTACCGCGCATGTTACCTTATTTGTTTGTAGCTATAGTATCACTAATAGTAGCAGTAATTTCAAGAAGCGCTGTAAAAGACAAAAAAGAAGAAGAGAAGAAAACCAAAGAGCCAGACTACTAAGAAAAAAATAGTTTCTTTTTCTGTTTAATAAATCAAAATAAATAGGCACTAAACAAGGGTTCTAATAAAAACATCAGCCCAAGATGTAGATAGCTCAAAATTGCTCAAAAAAAGAACAATCCTATTAAAAAAAGTCATAAAAGGAAAAATAACAATTTAACAAAACAAATTATACCCATTACAATAGGCAAAACTACAAACAAACCAAACAAGGCAGCTGTGGAAGTCATGACTTGAAGTGCTCTTTTAATACAATCATAAGATATGCCACCGTGGTCATCGCCTAAAGTATAGTAACCTTGTTTTTCTAACTGAATATTTAATGCTCCAGCCATAGCTGAAAGCGTGTAACCTGCGTTTGGACTAGCTGTTTTATGCTTGTCACGTTGAAGAATACGCCAAGATTCACGCCAGTTTTCACCTAACAAGATAGCTGAAACAACCATCAAATAAGCGGTTAACCTTGCAGGAACATAATTGGTCAATGTATCCATTTTAGCAGAGAACCAACCAATATTCTGGTACTCCACATTTTTGTAGCCGACCATTGAATCTAATGTATTGATAACTCTGTAAGCAAAAGCACCGGGTACTCCAAATAATGCAAAGAAAAAGAATGGTGCAGTTATACCGTCTGTTGTACTTTCAGCTATTGATTCAACTGCTGCAGAAGTAATTTGCTTTTTATTAAGCGATTTAGGATCTCTACGAACAATGTAGGGCAACCATTTCCGTGCATCATCTAAATCATTTCTCTGAAGTGCAGCAGAAATTGGAATCGTATATTGACCCATACCACGTATTGCAAACGTTGCCTTGAACAGTATCGCACCCACTATTATATAGGGAATAGGACCAGCCCAAAGTCTCAACAATACAAGAAATACACCAATCGGAAGAGCTATAACAAGAATTATAGCTATAACCATTAAAACACCATTAGCTTTTTCTATTTTCGGATTCGGATTTTTTGCTTTCTTTCTTAGATAATTAATGATTTTTCCAATCCCGATTGTCGGATGAATTCGGTCAGGATATTCTCCAAGAATCAAATCAATTAGAAAAGCTAGAGTGAAAATAAAAATTGAGTCAATTAACCAGGTTAGGTCAAACGCAAACATGTTTTCACTCAAACCGACTTTAACGAATACTTCAAGGCATTAATCAACCTCTCGTTTTCTTCATGAGTCTTGACTGCAATTCGGATATAGAACTCGTTGAGGCCATTAAAGGATGAACAATCACGAATCAGGATACCTTGCTTTAGCATTCTATGCTTCAGAGCGTTTGCTGTTAACCCTGTTTTTTGTATGTCTATGAAAAAGAAGTTTGCGTCAGGAGCACAAAAACTAAACGTTTCAAATTGGCTCAGTTCTTGTTGCAGCCATTTTTTTTCTTCATTAATGAGTTTACAAGTCAGTTTTAGGTGATCTTCATCGTTAAATGCTGCAATAGCGGCTGGTTGAGCTAAACTGTTAACATTCCAAGGAATTTTTGAACATAACAATACATCAATTATTTCTTCATTAGCTATACCATAACCTATCCGTAACCCGGTTAAACCGAATATTTTTGTGAATGAACGTAAAACAAATAGGTTTGGAAACTTGTTGATACTTTTTATCATTGATAATGATTTTTCTTCTTCAACAAATTCTAGGAAGTCTTCATCTAGAAAAACTAAAATATCCTGGGCTAAAGCATTCTCTAATATATCCAACAATATATCTTGCGGGATAAGCTTACTGGTTGGATTATTGGGATTACATAAAAAAACAAGTTTCACACCAACCATTTCTCGTTTAAATGCTTCAGCGTCAATCTGTAAAGATTTCCCCATCCTAAAAAATTTTGGAGATTCACCAGTTTTACGAACTGCACTTTCATACTCACCGAATGTTGGAGCTGGAATAAGCGCTTTTTCACCTTTTTTTAGAAAGGCTTCAGCGAATAAGTACATGAGTTCAGTTGACCCGTTGCTTATAATTAGGTTATTTTTACTTAAGCCAGAGAAATGTGATGCAATCACTTGTCTTAGCATGTTTGAGTTTGAGTCTGGATAAGCTGCTACAGTATTTAGCGCTGATTTAGCAGCTTCAAGAGCTTTTTTTGAAGGCCCAAGAGGATTCACACTGGAACTAAAATCCAGAATTTCTTCAGGTTTAAAGCCTGTTTCTTCTGCGGCCCCGTAAACCTCTGCGCCGTGAATACAAGGCTTAATTTGCTTAATATTTTCTTTAACTAAACTATGAATTGGCTTCATTGTGTTCCCTAGGCCGCTGAATTCTACGGTTTCTTTTTGATGTAAATCATATAAAGGTTTGTCTGGATGTTCCATCCAAAAAGAATGTTTTAAAACAAAGAATAACTTTAAACCGGAAATTTAAGATAACTATAGAAGGGCTCTGTTTGAACGAACTTGTATTTGTAGGCTTAGGGTTAAACGATGAAAAAGGCATAACCGTCAAAGGCTTAGAGGAAACAAAAACAGCAAACACAGTATTCATGGAAACATACACAAGCCTAATGCCGGAATTCTCTTTAGAAAACTTCAAATCACTATGCAAAAAAGAAATACATGTAATCAATAGACAAGACCTTGAAGAGGATAACGGAAAAAAAATTCTTCAAGCAGCAAAAAAAGGTAAAACCGTATTTCTTGTTCCCGGCGACCCCCTAATAGCCACAACCCACATTACACTACGGATAGACGCAGAAAAACAGAGAATAAAAACACGCATAATCCACGGAATATCAATAATATCAGCAATAGTAAGTCTTTCAGGATTACACAACTACAAATTCGGAAAAACAGTCACGATACCTTTCGCTGAAAATTTTTCAGAAACACCTTACAACGTTATAGCCCAAAACAAGCAAACAGGATTGCATACACTGTGCCTGCTGGATTTGAAAGCCGACACAAACCAGTACCTATCAATTAACCAAGCAATAAAATCTTTAAAGACAATTGAGTCAAAAAAGAAAATGGGTATAATCTCTGAAAGCACAGTAGCCTTGGGTATAGCTAGAGCAGGAAATGATAATCCAACAGTAAAAGCAGGCTACATAGTTGATTTAGAAAACTTTGATTTCGGAGAGCCGCCCTATAGCTTGATAATCCCCGGGGACCTTCATTTTATGGAGGTTGACGCATTGATTGCCTGCGCAAATGCACCGGAGAACTTGAGGAGGAATATAAAATAGCTATTGAGGCTCTTATAACAAAATATGTTTCTTGTGCTGAAAAGGTTTTGTGTGAACTTAAAAAGAACCAGGCACCGATAACTGTTGAAGATAAGGCGGTTTGTGAGGTTTTAAGTTGGGTAACTCATTACTTGGATGATGCAAAGTATTATAAGGCGCAAGGGAAGTTTGAAACGAGTTTAACTTCAGTAGCTTACTGTGAAGGGCTGCTGGATGCTTTAAGATTAATCGGCGCAGTGAACTTTGAATGGCCCACCAAACAACAAGAAAAAGAGTAGTTTTAGCATCAGGCGTATTTGATCTGCTTCATCTTGGACATGTCAGATTCCTTGAAGACGCCAAGAAAGCAGGTGGAAAACAAGCTAAACTATTTGTGATTATAGCTAAAGATAGCACTGTAGAAAAAACTAAAGGTAAAAAACCGATTATGTCTGAAGATCAACGTCTTTCTCTTGTAGAATCGTTGAAAGTTGTTGATAAAGCTATACTGGGTTATGAAGGTTTAGATATTGGTGAAGTGATAGAGAAAATCAAACCAGACGTAATTGCTCTTGGTTACGACCAAGAGGAAATGGAGCGAAATATCAAAGAATACTTAGAAAAGCATGGAATAGGTATGTCAGTTGTGAGAATCAGCAAGTTCGGAGAAAACAGTTTAGATAGCTCCACAAAGATTAAGCAGGAAATAATAGATAAATTAGCTAAGAATAACGGTTCAGCGAGATGAATTGCCAAAAATATAAACCCACATACATTCTAATTATAGTGAACATCGCAATTTACATTATAGGAGCCATAGTAACTGGCAGCATATTAGAGACAGGTAACCAAATAGTCTTCATGTGGGGACAAGTAAATCTTTTTGTTTTCGAAGGAGCTTATTGGCAACTTTTTACTTCCATGTTCATTCATGCTTCGATTTTCCATCTTGCAGGAAACATGCTTTTCCTCTTAATTTTCGGGTTACGCGGAGAAGAAATGTTTTCCATAATAGAATTTTTAGGTATATACTTTATAGGAGGTCTAGCTGGAAACTTGCTTACTCTATTACAGGGAGCAGAGTTCATTTCTGTAGGAGCTTCAGGTGCAATCTTTGCAATGTTTGGCGCCGCCATAATATATGATAGGCGTTCAGTGCGGCAGTCAATAATCGGCGGTTTGGTATTCGCGTTTTTCCTATTCTTCATCAATACAGGTCCGCAAGTGAATATTTTAGCTCATTTGGGCGGCTTAGTATTGGGCTTGCTTCTAGGATATATTATTGCATCAAGACGTAAACCTCATGAGCAAATCGAGGCTGAGTTCAGATATAGGAATACCCCATTTTAGAGGTTTATATAACAGTTGAAATTTCAACTTTTACTTTATGGTTATCTTTTAAACCAAGCTTTTTTCTTAAGCAAACAGGAGCTATTAGTTCAAGCACTGACGAGTCATAATGGCTTCGCAGAGCAGTCACCAAAGCACCCTTAACTTTACCGCCTATAATCGCTGGATAGCATTTCACAAGCCCGAAACTACGGTCTTTATTTTGGAAGCCCATAACCTCTAATGCAGGATAGACATCCAAGTCCATTCGCGTCTTAATGTCGTAATCAGATGTCAACTTCAGGTTTAATGTGCCAGGAAATGGTTCAAAACCCAATTTTTCCATAATTTGTTTACTATAGGATTCTTTTGAAATGTAGTAGGCACCCTCGCCTAAACCGGTGAAAACAGTTCCCTCCAGAGTGACTGATGGTGGATAAGATTTTTCAATTAAAAGTTTAAGGTTAGCGTATAGTTTTTGTAGCGCTCTAAAAGCGATATCTTCAATTTTGATTAAACTACCAGCAGGGCTGATGTCACGTTTTATCCAACCTTTATGTTCAAGTTCAATTAAGTACCGTGATGCTGTCTGCTGGGAAATGCCGAGTTTCGTAGCCAAATATTCAGTTGAAATCTTGGCAGTTCGCTTGTAGGCACCCATGTCTGCTAGTTTCAAGAGTACGTAGAGGTACTGCCACTCTTGTTTATCGGTCAACGTTGGCATCTCCTTTGAAATAGTGAATTACCAACTTGCATATTTAAGCCAAACCGCTAAATTTCACCAGTGAAACTTATAATAAAGGAGAATATTAAGCTGGCAACAAACGTTTTTGATGACATGGGAATATTCTGGGCGGAAATAGCAGATAAAAACCATACAGAACACCAGATTCAATTCCTGAAAAATAATTTAAATAAAAAAGGGCTTATTTTGGACTTAGCCTGTGGAACGGGTAGACATTTAATTCCGCTATTAGCAGAGGGATACAAGCTATTAGGAGTAGATTCCTCTTCAAAGCTTCTTAGAATAGCTAAACAGCGTTGCCCCAGAATTGACGTGATTAGAGTGGACCTACGGAGCTTACCTTTTAAAAAAGAAGTTTTTGAAGCCATTATTAGCATGGATACTAGTGTAGGATATTTGCCAACTGAAACAGATGACAGAAAAAGCATGATAGAACTCAATAGAACTCTGGTTAAAGGCGGCACCTTTTTTGTTGATGTTTTTAACATTAAACAGTTGAAACATAAATATGGCAAAAAAGGCCAAATTGATAGATTAAACTGGTTTGGGATTCAGGTTTTGTTGAAGATTTGTGGTAAACGGGTTTTTAGATTCCTTAAATTAAAGGAATATCCCAGTTTTTATTTACTTCAAAGACGCTTAATTAACAGTGATAGTAAAAAACTTGAAGATTTATGGTTTATTTACACGAAAAACAGCGAGAAAGTCAAAAAATTTAACCATAAAGTTCGGTTATATGAAAGTGAAGAATTAGAGGGTATGTTATCTAAATCCGAGTTTAAAGTCAAATGTATTTTAGGCGGATATGAACATCAAGAGTTTAGCACTGAATCTACAAGGTTGATTTTAATAACAACCAAGTGAACACTTAGCCACTTTGTCGATGGATAAATGAGCTTAAGAATCGAGTAAAAGATATAAATTAATTTTT
>JAAZBP010000011.1 GCA_012513715.1 Thermoproteota archaeon
TACGTGTTCAACTTTGTTTTCTAAACCCATATCATCCAAGTTACCCAAGTTATATTCAGAAATAGTGTAGGGCGGAGGATTATCCGGAATTATAATTTTTGAACACTGCTTTACATAACGCTCTATGAATCTCTCGCCTGGGCTAAGAAGAGCTGAAAACCCATAGCTTGGCCGTATCATGTTAGCTATGTAAACAGAAGGGATTTTCCATCGACTAGCTAAACGAAGCGCGTTTATGTCACCGTCTGCAATCAAAAGATCAGGAGCTATAGAGTGTATATTTTCTCTTAAATCGTAGTAACGGTGAATTGTCTCCCATGTATTTGATTTTTTAAATTCAAAACTGTTACTCTCTGGATTAAAGAGAGGTAATGGAAAAAACAAATTTAGAAGTGAGGCAGAAGTTATTATTCCATGTGCATTCTCATACCACGAAATTGGCGTACATCTATACACATTCTTGAATTCTCTTTTAAGAATTTCATATGCTTTACCGCCTGAAAAAAAGAACATCTCATGTTTATGCTGCTCTAACCTTTTTGCCAGAGGCACAATTCTTGAAACGTGACCTAACCCGAGTTCAGAGCAACTAAATAGCAACCGCATATAATCTTAAAGTTAAATTAGTGAGTAATTTAACTATAGCTATTTCTAATTGGTAAAAGGTAAGAATTTTAAGCGAAAGCGAGAGAATAGAGAGTATGTTTATTCCTAGACAGATAATAGAGGAAAAGCTAAGAAGAATCTTAACTGAGGATTTAGGTCAAGGTGACGTTACTGTTTCAGCTGTAATTCCACCTAATATAGTTGCAGAAGCAGAAATTACTGCAAAAGAGTCTGGAGTAGTTGCGGGAATACATGAAGCCGAAATTTTATGTGAAATGTCAAGCCTTAAAGTAATAAATAAGGTTAAAGATGGCGAAAAAATAAAAAATAGACAAGTTATAATGCGAATTTCAGGTGATGCTCAAACGCTTCTTTCAGTGGAGCGTACTTTACTTAATTTGCTGTCCAGAATGAGCGGTATCGCTACTAAAACTAAAATGTTGACTGAGAAACTGGAGAATGTAAATGTTAAAACGCGAATAGCGTCAACAAGGAAATCTGCGCCCGGTCTGTTATATTTTGATAAGAAAGCAGCTTTCATCGGTGGCGCTGACCCGCATAGACTACATTTAGATGACATGATTCTCATCAAAGATAACCATATAGCAGTAATCGGCGACGTAGAAGAGGCGGTAAAAAAAGCAAAAACCAAAGCTTCTTTTACTAAAAAAATTGAAGCTGAAGTTACAAATATTGAAGAGGCAATTAAAGCTGCAAAAGCCGGCGCAGACATAATTATGCTAGATAATTTTTCGCCTAAACAGGCCAAAGACGCAGTTGAGACCCTTAGACAATCTGGTTTTGCTAATGTTCTAGTTGAGATAAGTGGAGGTATTACCTCTGAAAACCTATTAGACTATGTCACCTCAGATGTTGACATAATAAGTATTGGTGGATTAACTCATAGCGTTAAAGCTTTGGATATTAGTTTAGAAATAACAAAAAATTAGAGAGATATAGATAAAGCCCATGTTTCAACCAATGCGCCTATTATTAGTAGAAGAGCAACAAGTCCAATAAGTTTTAAAGCGTTTTTAAGTTCACTCCATCGCCTATGGAGTAGTCTACGGAACAACCAGACGCTCTCGGTCATACCTATCGCGTACGATACATACTCTAATAAAAAGGTCGCTGCTACAAGAACTAAAACTAGTAACGCTGTAGACATTTGTATTTCCGGTGTTGCTGAAGAAATTCCGCTAGCAGCCTGCATATCAAATACAGCTCTAAAAGCCATTCCAGTGCTAAACAATATGAATAGACCTATTGCTAATCCAGCGAGGGGAATAAACATAAGTAAACAGAGAGAAAAATTGTTCAAAAAAATTGTTGAAATTAATGTGCCTTGCGCAGTATTTTCAGTGATTGTCCGGTTTAGTTGATCTGAGATCATTTGCGCTTCTTCTGGGCTAAGGGGTACTAACATACCAGCTAAAGTGGCTACTACTGCAAGTATAAGTACAAAAAGTGTAGAATAGATTCGTTTACGTTTAGGTGAAGCGTTAACCCAGAAAGGTAAACCAATGACCATTTAAACCAGTCTCTTTAACAACGTTAAATAATTGAAAAAGTTTAATCTTTCTATAATTTTAATCTTTGTTCGGATTAATATGCATCTAAAAAAAGTAGTTCAACTGATTTTAACTTGGAACTGAATCTTCGCGAGTCGCTTTTAGACCCAAAGAAAGCAGATACATTTCTGAGCTTTTAGCTCTGCTAGCTTGAGGCTTAACAATTTTTACGCTTTCAAAATCTTGTTTTAAACTGTCAATAAAAGCATTTAAGAGGTCGCCTTCGAAGATTTTTACAAAAAAGTTACCGTTGGGTTTGAGTATAAGTTGCGCTATTTCGAAAGCTTTTGTGGCTAAATCAATCTGCTTTGCATGGTCTACCTCCCATACGCCAGTGATGTTTGGTGCAGCATCTGATAATACAACATCGGGTTTTCGGGGCAGAAATGAAAGAATATGCTCAGGACTGTTAGGATCCGTGAAGTCTGCAACTATTGTTCTGATGTATTCTTGTGTGAATGGTTCAATAGGTTTTAAATCTACGCCTAACACAAAGCCGTATTTACCAGTCATTTTTCTAGCCGCTTGAATCCAACCACCAGGTGCAGCTCCTAAATCCACTACTACGTCTTTTCTTTTTATAAAATCGTACTTGTCGTTTGCCTGAACCAGTTTATATGTGGAACGAGAACGGTAATTTTCTTCTTTTGCTTTACGATAATAGAATTCGCGTTTTCTATCTCGAATCCAATTTTTCGGCGTCGGAGTCATCCCCTGTTATATTAAGCTCTTCATTTATACTTGGGTCTTCAGGAGAAGCTGACGGTTCTTTTCCTAAATTCAAAATCCAATCTGTCAGTTTTGGACAAGTCTTAGGTGAAATAGTTGTTGTTGGATCACACCTTGAATTATCTGGGCATAGCAGGCATGGACAATCAATTATCGTTTCTATAGATGCAGGTAACCTTTTAGGGTAAAGCCGATAGGTCCATCGGCCATCTTGAAGTTCTTTTTCTCTACGAATAAGGCCTTTTTCTTCAAGTTTAATTGAGACACGCGAGCCTTCCCGGCTACTTGCGCCTAATTCACGCCATAAATCCGATTGCAGCACTCCTTGGTAACCTGTACCGACGATGTAGTGAAGTGCTTTTTGTTCTAAGTCATTACGCTTTGGCATTTTAGGGTCAGTTCCAAATAATACATAATATAAGCGTTGGAATCACATAAAAATATGTATCTCTGAGTAAACGTGGAATTGCATGAAAATCAAAGATAAAAATATACAGAATAAATGCTGTTTAGGTATTGAATCTTCAGCAGACGATTTCGGGGTGGGTATTGCCACATTCGACGGAGAAATTCTAGCTAACAAATCAGACAGTTACATTCCAACTGAAGGTGGTATCCACCCAAGAGAAGCA
>JAAZBP010000130.1 GCA_012513715.1 Thermoproteota archaeon
GCGGGTCCGACGGGAATTGAACCCGCGACCCTCGGATTAAAAGTCCGATGCTCTAGCCTGACTGAGCTACGGACCCGCGCTTGATTCGTTGCGGCTGATAGAAAAACACAAGGGGGTTTTTTAGTATTTCGTTTCATTTTCACTAAACAGGTAGTAGGGAGTTATAACTCTAAGTTTTTAGTAGTTGTTTCCTGTTTAATATCTTGGCTTAATTGCGTTTGGGCAAACTCTAGAATGCATTTTCATTTTGAACGATTATAACATGTCGGGTTTTAACGTTTTAGGGTTTTTATTATTAAAAACAATTAAGATTAACAAGCGTGAAAGAAATAATTAACCAAGTGTTTGAGCAAGACCACTATTCAGCTAATTGGTTAATTGGACTTATAGCCTAATAACCAAAGTGAAATGTTAAATGGGTTCTCACTTTATTAGATAGTCTGTTTTCAAGAAAAGCCTATATGTTAAGGCATATTCCTGTTTTGTTATGAGCCTCTTAATCCAGCAAATCCGTAATGACTTAGCTGCTAATGTCGATGAACAAATCAAAAAGAGCGCTCACAGATTTTTTAAAGAAGAAATTAAAAACTACGGAGTCAAAACCTCTGCTGTCAACAAAATCGCCAAGAAATACTGGCAACAAGTTAAAAATAAACCTAAACAAGAAGTTTTTAGTTTATGTGAAGAACTCTACAACTCCGGATATATGGAGGAAGGCTTCATTGTATCCTACTGGATGCCAGAATATATCGGCAATCTGGGGGCATCTGATATTGCTACTTTTAAACGCTGGATTGAATGCTACATTACTAACTGGGCGGAATGCGACAGCTTCTGCAACCACACCGTAGGCAGCCTCATCGAAAAGTATCCTGAAATCGTGTCAGAAGTTAAAAGCTGGGCAAAAAGCCAAAACCGCTGGATGAAGCGGGCAGCAGCGGTCTCCTTTATTATTCCAGCAAAACAAGGTAAATATCTATTGGACGCATTTGAAATCTGTGATATATTGCTATTGGATGGGGACGATATGGTGCAGAAGGGATATGGTTGGCTACTTAAAGAGGAAAGCCGCAAGCATCCAAAAGAGGTTTTTGATTATGTGGTTAAGCATCGCAAAGTTATGCCTAGGACCGCGTTGCGTTACGCAATCGAGTTGATGCCAAAGGAACTTAAGGTGGAAGCTATGAAGAAAGCTTAGTCAATTGTTAGATAATGCTTTGTTACTATACGCATCATTAACCTTAGCTGTTTAGTTGATGATAGGTTTTTGTTTCTGTTTTATGTTTTTATTCTAAATAGTTGTTGCCTATTTTTTTATCTATTTTACTTCTACATGTTTTGGTATAGTTAAGCGTATATGGGTAAATTCTGTTTCTAATTCTCTTGTATCAGTGTTTTGGGTGAATTTTAGAGCTGTTTTTTAGCTGGAAATGCTTTGTTTAGCAGAAAACCTTTGATGTTTTTCTATGAAAAACGCTCTGTTAAAGGGTTGATATTTAATTAAAAGTGTTATTTAATCAAGTATAAAGACTAAAAATAATATCTTGTTCATGTACATAAAAGTGGCCCAGAAACCTGGTTTTTTAATTTTAAATTGTAATTTTTTATTGTCCAAACTTGTTTTTAATAGCCAACGATATATGTGCATGTTAACAAATGTTATCTCTCTTTCTGCGATAGAAACCTGCGGTGCCTATAAATTGATTTCATGGAAACACACGTTTAAACGATTAAATGAAGAATACGAGATTGCCCAGAAAAAGAAGAAAGCCTTAGATAACCTTTACACCTCAGGAAAAATTTCCCAATCAACTTGTGATTCATTTACTGTAGAAATCACTAATGCAATAAATGATATTGAAAAGCAACGTCACGAATTAGCTGAAAAAATGAATTCGCGAACTCAGGACCTTGAAGGTCAACTTAAAACTTTAGAGATGCTTCTTGCTAACTACGAGATTCAGCATGTAGTCGGAGAAATTGACGAGGATATTTACAACCGAGAAATCAACCTGCTCACTACAAGTCTAGAGACAACTCGAAACGAATTATGTGTAATGAAAGATGCTATAAACCAGATTTTTCCACCTCAACCTATAGCAGATCAAGTAACTTCTGAACCAGTCTCTTTATCTCCTGAAGCAGTTGTTGAAGCAGCTTCACCAGATGTTCCAGTTGAAACTCCAACAATTGAACCAGCAATAATGATGGAGCCAGAATCCACTATGCCCGATTCAATTGAATCTCCAGTTATAGAAACTGCAACAGAAATGATGCCCGAAGCATCTCCAGAGGAAGCTCCAACTGAAAATTGTGAAGCTGAAATAGAATGTTCATGCGAGACAGCAACTGAAGAAGCGTCAACAGACCTTCCAGTTGAAACTTCAATAGAAGAAGCACCTGCAGAAGAGCCGCAAATTGAAATAATCCCGGATGAAGCTTCTAACGAATTCGCTCCATTAGAAGAATCAATTGAGACTACAGTTGAAGCATCTCTTGAAAACGCTGAAGTTCCAGCTGAAAATCCGATAGAGGAAGCTAAAGTAGAGGAAGCTCCACTTGAAATGCCTGTTGAAGAAGTTCAGGCAGAAGAAGCATCTTCAGAAACTCCTAACACTCAACTTGAGGATGCAGTATTTGAAACTCCAATTGAAACCGAAACATTTGAGGCTTCAATTACTGAAGAAACACCTCTTGAAGAATTACAAGCTGCTCAAATAGAACCAGAAAACCAGGACTTAGATGAATCAACAACAGAAGCAGCAGAGACGGAACCAGCAGATGAAGAAGAAACATTAACAATTGATAATTCACCTCCTGAAGAACAACCAGTCGCCGAAGCTCCAGACGAAATCGTCACTGCAACTGAAGAAGTCATAGTTGAAGAAACTGCAGAACCTGTAGACGATGTTCCCTTACACACTTTCAATGTAACCGAACATGAACCACTAGAAACAACCCTCGAGAAAGTAATTGAACCTACAAGTGAAGAACACGTTATTGAACCGGTCATTTTGGGGGAGGCCAACATCCAGGCCCACCCTTTAGAAGCGCCTCATCAGGCGCCTACCGAAGATATGACCGAAGCCGACGCCGACCAAACCTCCCCAGAAGAAGAAAACGAAGAAGACACAACTGAATAAACAAATAAACATCTTTCTTTTTTATTTTAAATTCAACTTTTTGATAATCAGCATTTTACAGTTAATTTCAATCAAATTATTAATGAAAAAAGGTTTTCAGTAATATAGTACTTTAGTTTTCTATAAGTTTTTGAAGAAGTTTTATAGCTGACCAAGCTGCAAGCGCGCTAGTATGCGGATTGTCGGGATGCGGATCATTAGCAAATCGTAATTGCATTTCTCCATATTGCCATTTTACTTGAATCTCATGAGTATTACGTGTAACAGCTGGATCTGAAACTACGCAAACCTTGACTTTTACAGGTTTAACTGTTAAAGCAAGAGTGGCTGCAACATTCATTTCGCGAGGAAACTGCTTTGCCGCTTCCTCTGCATATCCTTCATAGACAATAGATTCTTCTTTGTTGGTTTTTGCCAGAGCTTTGGGGTTTTTACGTGAAGTTAAAGTGATTTCTTTGATGCCTGCCAAAGAGGCACTGGCTAACGCGTCTAATCCACCTATAGCGCCTGCTGGAAAATGAATTCGGGGGTCAGCTAGGTTTAGGTTAAGTAGCGCTCCTGTACTCATGAAAATTAGCTCAGCTTCAGATGCTAAAAGTTTGCTGTAATATTCTTGAACAGCACGTTGACCTGCAGCTTCAACTATAACCTTTGTTTTTGCAGATAGTAACTCTTCAAGAGTCTCTGCTATTTTAACCGGAAAATTCATTGAATTCTTTAACTTTTGTGCTTTTGATTGGTCTAAATCAAAAATTACCAATTCATCGCAGATCACGATTTTATGTTCAATAGCTTCTGCTAGTACTGTTCCGATTGCTCCGCAACCTATCAAACCAACTTTCTTCATCAGTTATCCCTAATATTCAGGTTTGATATATACTTCGTATTGGGAAACTTGTCTTCCTTCAATTTTTTCAGTATCAACACGTATATTTTCTATTTTTAGGGTGGAAGCTATGTCGACACATCCTTTTTTGATGGTTACAGCCTCTTCATTTTTCGTAGTGTAGATAATCAGGTTTTTTATTGGAGCGTTCAATGGTAGTTTCTTTTCTGCTTTGTCTCGTCGAATTTCACTCATGATTGCTGTTATTAAGTCCCCGTCTTTTTCTGCTGTTTCGCTTATTTTTTCAGAATCAAATTTGGGCCATTCTGAAACTTGAATACTTGGGTAACCTTTGTGTTCTTTGTGCATATACTGGTAGATTTCTTCAGTTAAATGAGGTGTTACTGGAGAAATAAGCTGCAGTACGCGATATAGAACTTCATATAGTGTATGTTGAGCTGCTAAACGGCTAGTTTTTCCGTGTACATCAGGTCTGTACAATCGGTCTTTGATGGCTTCAATGTAGAAATCGCAGAAGACATGCCAAGTGAAGTTACGGATTTCCTCAACAGCTATGTTAAATTGGCATTTCTCAAAGGCTTCAGTTACTTTTTTAGTCAAATTTTCAGTTTTACTTACTATCCACTTATCCAGAAGTTGCAATTCAACTTCCAAGTTTTCTGTTGGATTATAATCTTCTAACAGTTTACTTGCAAAACTTGAAACATTCCAGAGTTTAACTAAAAATCTTCTACCGTATTCAACGTCTTGGGCACGATACGGAATATCTGAGCCTGTTGCTCCTCCACCAGCAGCCCACTGTCTAGTTGCGTCAGCTCCGTTTTTACTTAAAACTTCAGGAGCAGCAGCATAATTCTTCAAAGACTTACTCATTTTTCTGCCATCAGAACCTAAAACCATTCCGTTTATGAGAACACTTCTGAATGGTTTTTCGCCGAAAAGAGCTAAGTGACGTACCATAAGGTAGTAAGCCCATGTTCGAATTATGTCTGTACCCGAAGGATGAATACTTGCAGGGAAAAGCTTTCTCCAATTTGCGTTATCAGGCCAACCTGCGTGGACTGCACATGTAATCGAAGAATCCATCCACGTATCCATTACGTCTTGTTCACCCACAAAGTTTTTACCGCCACATTTGGGGCACTTCTCAATTCTCGGACCCTCTAGTTTAGGATCAATCGGAACCCAATCTTCCTCTGCAACGACTAATTCACCGCAGCCACTGCAGTACCAGATTGGTATGGGTGTAGCAAACAACCTTTGTCGACTGATAACCCAGTCCCAATCAAGAGATTTTGCCCAGTCTATAAGGCGGTTTTTCATGTAATCTGGATACCAGATTATCGCATTAGTGGTTTTTTCAACTTCGGCTGTAAGTTTACGCGTACTCATGAACCACTGTTTACGTTCAAGGATTTCAATATGGGTTTTGCAGCGTTCGCAGACCCCGACTTCATGCATGATTTTTTCTGTTTTCTCAAGCAACCCCGCAGTGTCTAAATCTGCAACTATTGCAGTCCGAGCTTGATTAAGGTATAACCCTGAATATTTACAGCCTGCCTCTGTAATTCTTCCACTTTCATTTATCAACCTAATAACCGGTAGTTTATGTTTCAAAACGGTTCTAACGTCATCTTTGTCACCGTAAGTGCAGATCTGAACTACCCCTGTTCCGAATTCGCGGTCTACACTTTCTTCTCCTATAATAGCTACACTGCGATTCATTAGAGGCACAGTGATTTTTCTGCCAATATATTTGTTGTAGCGTTCATCATTGGGATTGACTTCCACAGCTACACAGGCAGGAATAAACTCTGGACGTGTCGTAGCTATAAGTAGGTATTCTTTACTGCCTTCAAGATAAAACCGTACATAGTGAAGGGTGCCTTCACGTTTTATATGGTCAACTTCTGCGTCAGCTATTGCTGTTTCATCTCTGGGGCACCAGTTTACTGGATGTGTTCCCTGATACATGTATCCACTTTTAAGAAGACGAATAAAACTAAGTTGAGTACGGCGCCAATAATCAGAATCCATGGTGCGGTACTCAGTGGTCCAATCTATACTGCAGCCCAGTTTCAGTATGCCTTCCTTCATCATGGCGATGTATTTTTCTACCAACGCCATGCACATGCTGCGGAACTGGTTGGAGGGTATGTCTCGTTTCCGGATATTGTTTGCTTTTTCAACTTGTATTTCTATGCCTAATCCATGGCAGTCCCAGCCCTGCGGGAAAAGCACATTAAAACCTTGCATTCTTTTGTATCGAGCAACCATATCAAAATAGGTCCAGTTTAACACGTTGCCCATGTGGAGTTCGCCAGATGGATAAGGTGGCGGAGTATCGATACTATAAGGTGGACGGGTCTGGTCTTTCCAGTTATAGTGGTAGATTCCCATTTCTTCCCATTTACTTTGCCATTTAGCTTCGATTTCCTTGAAATTATATTCTTTAGGCATAGGCTGCATTATGATCAAACCTGCTGTTAATGTCTGAGTAGAAAAACTAATATAACCTAAAAACATTACCCCACTAGTTCTTGGGGAGCTGGGAACAATAACCCGGCTGAGAGGACGGCTATTTTGCTGTCGACCCTTTGGGAACCTGAACCAGGTAATACTGGCGGAGGGAAAAACAAAATGAAAACTTCAACCATAAAACCTACAAACCTAAATTCTCATAAAACCACGCAAGTTTTAGCTGAAATCGCCATTTTCACTGCTTTGGCGACAGTTTTAAGCTTGATAATTATTTATCCCCTACCTCAGGGCGGCTCAATAACTTTAGCTTCTATGGTGCCGATTCTTTGGTTGGCACTTAGACGCGGCCCAATAATAGGTTTACTCACTGGGGTTCTATATGGAATAATTCAGTTTATGCTACTGCCGTACGCTGTTGATCCAATTCAACTGTTACTTGATTATCCATTAGCATTCGGTGTGTTAGGTTTAGCTGGGTTTTTCCAAAAAAACCCTATAGTTGGTGCAATCGTTGGAGTCGCTGGACGATTTGTTATGCATTTCATTTCAGGAGTTTTTTATTGGGCACCCATATCTGCTCCACTTGTTGACCCCTTTGTTTACTCGTCAATATATAATGGAAGTTACCTTCTACCCGAACTGGTAATAAGTGGAGTGATACTTTATTTGCTACAGAAAAGCAAAGTGTTGCGAGTGTACCTGTGATTGGGAAAACTTCCAGCTAATGGACTACAAAAAATGCTTAAATGCATAAAAAAAGATGGCCGAGTAGTTGTTCCACCGATGGTTGGTTACGACTCAGGAGTACACTATTTAGGCGATAAATACCTAGTAGTTTCTACTGACCCATGCACAGGTGTTCCACATGAATGGTTCGGTTGGTTACTTATTAACTATGCAGCATCAGATGTAGCTTTATCAGGAGCAAAACCCCAATTCTGTACAATTACTCTGCTTGGTCCACGACCAACTAATCCAAAGGTTTTTCAAGATTTAATGAAGCAAACATGTAACGCTGCAGATGAATTGGATATAGCAATCATTCGCGGCCACACTGGAATGTATGATAGTTTAAATGATTTGCTTGGTGTATGCACAGTTTATGGCATAGTAGAACCTAATCAGTTGATTACTTCAGGAGGAGCAAAACCAGGGGACCTAATTATGTGCACAAAACCTCTTGGTCATGAAACCATAACCAACTATTCTATTGCACACAAAAAGGAAGCGCAAAAACTTTTTGGGTTTAAGAAACAGAGTGACCTATCTGAGTCAGTTACACTGCAAAGTTGCGTTAAAGAAGCTTTACAGTTAGCTAAAATAAGGGGTGTAGATGCTATGCATGACGCCACAGAAGGAGGTTTTGTATCCGCACTTAATGAGTTAGCAGAAGCTTCAAACGTGGGTTTAAAAGTAACTTGGGAAAACCTGCCCATACCTGCCGAAGTGTTGTTGCTTCAATCTCATTTTGAGCTTAGCGACGAACAAGTTTTAGCTATGTCATCAACTGGCACAATTATAGCTGCAATAAAACCTGAAGCAAAAAAGAAAGTTACAGAAACTTTAGAGAAACTCGGGTTAAAACCTGCGTATATAGGTGAATTCACTGAAAACAAAAACAAAATACTGATCAAAAAATCTGGTACAACGACTTTTCCTGACCACGCAGAAGACCCTTACACAATGCTGCTTACTGCTACTTTTTGATTTCTTGAACTACAAACTTTACTATTTCTTCAGCTATGTTAACTTTAGACACTGCTTGCAGCCCTTTCCAACCTGGTTGACTGTTAACGTCAACTATTCTAGGTCCATCTGGTCCCTCTAAAATGTCGACTCCTGCAACTTTGCATCCGACAGCTTTCGCAGCTTTTACAGCCAATTCTTTAAAGTCATCACTTATTTCTGTAGGCGCAGGTTTAGCTCCCCTGCTATAGTTAGTTTTCCAGCCTGTAGCTACTCTGCGCATCGAAGCAATCACTTGATTACCTAGAACAAAGGCGCGAATATCTGTGTGTCCATGCTCAATGAATTCTTGCATGTAAATCACGCCGTGATGGAATGTTATTGCTTTGAAAATTGTATCAGCTATATCTATGTCGTTAACTCGTGTTGCTCCTTGACCGCGCGAACCAAAAATTGGTTTAACAACGACATCCCCACCTAACTCGTTGAATGCTTTTATGGCTTCGTTTACGCTTTCAGTAGCCAAAGTCCGAGGTACAGGCACACCTACATCTTCGAGAAGTGCCAGTATGTCGTATTTATCAACACAGTGCTCAATAGCGCCTGGCGGATTAACCATGTAAAATCCTTGACGTTCCATCTTATGGAGCATATCCATGCGGAAAACTAGTTCTTCAAGTGAACCACGTCCTATCGGACGGATTATAAGCGCATCCAAGTCTTCTATCACACTTATGTTATTAACTTTAAAATACGGCTTGTAAGCTAAGCGAGCTATTAGCCGCGGAAAAGTAAAGCATTCATAGGCTATACCATGTCTACTTAATGCTTCACGAACTTGGCTGCTGCTCCATGCTTCAGGATTACGCGTCATTATTCCAAACTTCATACAGGACTCTGTCCTCTCTGTTAGCTTAGAGAAATGCTGAATGATTATGCTCTTAAAGCCTTCTATGTCAAATACTAACTTTCAAGAATTCCTGTTTAAAGAATCAGTCTCAAATGTTTTTATGCTAATACAATGCAAAAATTTTATTGATGAAAACTTCGTATTACACAAAAAAATAAAAGCTAATCTTTACAAAAGACTTCTTGTTTAGTGATGAAGTCTGTAACAATCATAATTATCCTTTCAATTTTGCTATTAACAGCTTCTTTAACTAATGCAGAGTTTAAGTTGTTTGCTAGAGCAAATCCTGAAGGTGAGTTTCCCCATTTATCCATGCCTGTCGAATACATAAACTACACAATAACCGACATTAGCGGCTCTTTATGGGCCAAAATTGACGGACACTACCCAATTTTTATCCTAAATACTCCGACATGTAGTATGTTGTCACTGGTTTATCCGATGCCTCCAGACTCTACTGACATTCATGTCGTTCTAAATGGAGAATATCTTAGATGGAGCAATTATACAAGTGTATATCCGCAGTTGTTACATAGAACCGCAATAGGTGACTGGTGGATGATCTATACTGTCCTTGAAAACATCTCTGATTCTTTCAATTTAGAAATACATTACTCGCATCCACTCGAGAAGGTAAATGGTAGCTGCATATTTCTATACGACTTAAACATCATTGACTACCTCTCAGAGGAAGCTCCGGCTTCAACAGCTTACTTTACAATACTCTTCGAAAAAAACCCAGTTGATATACAAGTTTATACAGCACCAGTCGAAAGCAAACCAAACCAATGGCAGCCTAAAGAATTTACAATGTCACAAGTAACTTCTGGCTTTGTAGTTTTAGTGGAAATGAACTCAACCTACGATGCGCCTCTTTCTGGTGATTTGGTTGTTGTGTTCACTTATAACGACCCAAATGAAGCTGAACCTCAAAATCACTATTTAAGTTGGGTTTTAACTGTAATCGTTCTTGTAGTTTCATTTTTTATAATTCTGTTTTTGGCACATAAAACGTCTTATTCAAAATTTTCTTCGAGAAAAACAACTGCTTAAGCATGCTTTAGGGTTGAATTGGCTAAAGTGAATCTTTTCTATTTTGATTTTTTATGCGATACGAGTCCGATTGACCTTTTCCTATAAGTTGGTACCTCAAACTCGAAGAGGGGAGTTTTCTTCAATGCTTATTCTCTCCAATTAGCTGGCAGGTTTCTGTACTTAAAACATTTTCGTTGTAAACCATAGTGTTTTACCATAGTACTAGACACTAAAAATGTTGCGTTTAACCTAAATCCTATAACGATTACTTTATTCCGCAACTCTGTTACGTGAAATATCATCAATAATTGTTCTCAGCCTTCAGAGATGAAATTGATGACAAACAACAGGGTTACACATAATTCTATTTAACGTTAATAACTGAATATTCTTCACTTTAATTTTCCATGAGGTCCTTTCCATCTGTCAGCTAATTTAATAAATTCTTCATACCCCTTATCTCTGATGAATTCAACTTGTCGTCTATACTGTATATATTTTGAGCCATTCTTACTATAAAACGATATTACAACTTCGCATGGATAGTCAATACATTCAGCGCATGTTTCAAGTTTTCTTTTTCCAAAGCAACATATCTTAATTTTACACTTAGCTCTACCCAAATCTCTTTTTCCATCGCTATAGCCCAATTTGCAGCCAAGGCAAGCTCGTTCGTTTGGATACTTGTCTTTTTGCCATTGAATACATGTCCTACAGTATGCACCACAGCAACCGATTTCTTGTATAGTCAAGCTCTTCACATTACTGTTTCCAACATTGTTCAGAGTAGTTAATATAAAGTATCTAATCTTTTAAAGAAAGGATCTTCGATAACACTCTTCATGTCTAAGTGCAGTGGCTTTTCGGGTTGCGACCCTCTGTCCTTCAAGAATCGGCTTATGGCAAATCAAGCATAAAGGGTAGCCTCTTTTTTTTATTCTTAACAAAAGCCTATGATTCATAACATAATGGTTAGTTGCCATATCACTCACCTATACAACTTCCGTTTTCAATAAACAAGTGTAAAAGGGTTTTTGTCAAGGTTTCTTGACAAAGGCTTTGTCAAGGTTTCTTGACTAACTTTTTTAGTTTTGTAAAAGTATTAATCACTCTAATCTGTGCAAAAATAAAAAAGGGCACGATGTTTAATGGAGCTTGAAATAAAATGAACCAAAAAGACTGCACTACAATTTTACTTAAAATCTATTTAGTATAGGATTGATTCAACCAATCTCCGCTGCCTCTGATGATTTCTGGATAACTAAAACATTAATCCTTCAAAATGAAGAAGGTTTAGGCGCGATAGTATTTGATTTTAGGATATACGTTATCGCTGCTGACATAACTTATGACTATATCCCATCCACAGACATTTGGGTAACTAAAACACCTATGCCTACACCGAGAGGTAAATTTGTAATAGCTGTGTCTGTTCTCATTAAGCAACACAGGCGATAAAAAAAATAGACACATGCACTCGCAGGTTATTCCTATACCCTAACAACCACTAATAGGTATATGCTTATGTTTCTTGAAGTAAACCAAAAACGCGGTAGCCACAATCAGTACAGCAGACACAACAACAATGAACAAAAAAGGCAAGAGGTCCGGTGACGATTCTGGCTCCGGTACAATTGTTGGTGTCGAC
>JAAZBP010000131.1 GCA_012513715.1 Thermoproteota archaeon
AAGTTGTCTGCCTTCCTCTTCTTTACGCAAACGATAAGCAGCCATTGCAGGAGCAATACCCAAAGGTTTAGTTAAAAACAAACGATCGCCAACTTGAGCTCCACGTGTATAAACAATTTTTTCAGGGTCACTTACTCCAGTTGCAGCTCCACCGATTATTGGCCAAGGATTTCTAATAGTATGCCCTCCAACAACTGGAATATCCATTTCTCTACAAAAGTCACCAAACCCTTTCAATATACCCACAGCTAACTCATTAGGCATATCTTCAGGGTAAGCCATAATTGTTAAGACATTAACTATTTTTGTAACTCCAAGTGTGTAAATATCGCTTGTCACGTTGCTTCCAGCTATTCTTCCCTGAATTTCTGGTTCATCAACCATCGGAGTAAAAAAGTCAAGGGTATTCAAAATAGCTAAATCAGCAGTAATTTTTACTACACTTGAATTTTCCCAAGGACCAGCCAAAACTTCCTCGCCAAACTGGCAAGTTAAACCAGCTTTATCCAGTAAATCTCCTAACTTATACTGAGGTAGTTTACAGCTGCATCCATGTACTGGAACAACTTTGGTCAATCTATAACTCATTTTCTTTTTTCTCCATTAAGTCAAGTTTAGCATTTTTTAATTAACAGTATAAATTCGGAACTGGGCCTTTTTGCATCAATTATTTCATGCCCTTTATTTTTAGTCCAACGTTGAATGTTATCAAACTCTAAATCTCCCTCGCCGACAACCTGCAGTAATTGCCCAACATCCATACTGTCAAGTTTACGTTTTGTTAGCGCCACAGGTATGGGACACATTTTGCCAGTCACATTCAAAGTTTCAAACTTCATAAGACATCACTAAAAGGTAATTACTTTGTCACTAGTAGTAGTCCATTCTACTAATTCATGAATTGTTGCTAGTTTAACTCCTTCGATGAGGTCGGCTTGTTTTAATCCCCGTGCTTCTGCACATACAACACAAGCTTTGACTTCCACATCACCTTTAACTAAATCTTCTAGCAATTGACCATAGTTAGTTAATCCTTGAGCAGGTTTTTGATCCTTCTTAGCAAGGTAAACACCATTTTCAAAAAGCCAAATACGTACTTGATGCCCTTCCAAGTCAGCGGTCCAAGCAAATCTCAGCGCAGAGAGAGGCCGCTCTTTTGCAATTGGAGCATCATAAATTATTATAGTAAAACTCACCATACTTTTCAGCCATCAAATATGTTAATAGAACTTATTACAAAATCAAATATAAACATTGGTCAAACTAAAATAGGAAAAAAGATAAACAATCAAGAACATAAAACCCTAAAAACGAAAAAGGCAGCATCAAATTTTTATGGACGAATTTAATGCATCTGGTATGTAGCGCAAAATTTCCCAAACTTTTGTAGCAGGGTCAGGATTAGAAAGAGCACCCATTAACCTATTTGTTTTACAAGCTATAATTGAGGAATCAATAATTTTGTGCCCTGAAGCAACAAGTGCAGACACTATTCCAAGCAAAGAGTCACCGGTTCCCCCGATAGGTTCTAAAGTTGGAACACACGGCTCAGAGATTTGTGCAACAATTTTACCATCTTCAACAACATAGTCACTAACACCTTTTATTATCAAACTTTTAGCAGCATCGTGACTACCGTATGCTTTAGCAATTAAACCAGGAACATCGTTTTTTGAATTAAATATGTAATTTCGAACATAAGCTGGATGTATTGCCTCATGATCAGCGAGAAAAGCCATTTCACCTAAATCAGGTGTGAAAAGATCAAAATCTTTAGCTATACCAGCAGCTTTGGCTACATACATTGATCCTGAGTCTGCAATGAGAATATCATTAATTCTTTTTTTAAGAGCCGTAACTACATCTTTTGCGTATAAAATGTTAGGTTTTAGATAAGACATGGTAATTACATTTTTACAGGACTTTTTAGCTATATCGAAGTTTGTATTTCTTAAAAATCTATAAAGTTGGTTGCTACCATCACCTGAGCCAATATCACCAGCAACTATCACGTAGGGTTTTTCAATACCTATGTGTTCACAGGCAATTGATGCAGCAGCCATAACAATACTTGTACCATTAATTAGAGGTAAAGTAAGTCCGTCAATCTCAAGTTTACCATTTTTAAATACACAAAACCCCTGTGTCAGCGACATTGTCTTTACTGGAAGTGTACCAATAATTATTAACATTATAAATTACACCTTAAAAATTTTAATAGCCTTCTCGTAAGCTCTCTGAAGCATTAACGCACATAAAGTCTGCCCTAAGTCTTCTGGTTGTGATATTTCATCTAAGCGTTTACCGACCATATTTAAGGCTAAATAAGGTATATCAGGGCAACCGCCCCCTGAAATATTAACTATTTCACCAGTTTCTTTAGCGAAAGTTAATTTCATATGACCTGCTTTTATCAGTAAATAATCTTTGAAATCTTGTTCTTGAATAATATCTAGTGGCTTAAGTTGGGTGTTTTTAAGTGAAAGAATATCAAAAGCAATTACACCATATTGCTTCAAGACGGTTTCTGCTCCATAACTATCAATTATATTAATTTCTAAGGCTAAATCACATCCAACTCTAACCTCAGGTGGAGGGGCAACAAGTTTTGCTTCAAAATTTTTTAATTTTAGTATTCTTTCAGCTTTCATGGCATCTTGGACATTTTTGAGTAAAATTAATCCTAGTTCAGTATTTTCTTTTTTTACCAAGTTACTTCTCTCTAGAGTTAAGATATAGGCGTTAACTTTTTTTGATTACAATGGTGTATTGAGCATTATTTTGTTTAATCTCAAGTATTTTGTTCCCACTGGATTGTATGAATCGTTCAACATTTTCTTTAGATGGAGCGTAGTCAACTACAACTTCCAATGTATCACCAGGTTCTAATTTTTTCAACTTTTCTTTAGTTAGAAAGACCGGCCATGGACAAGTTTTGCCTTTACAATTCAAAGTTTCAGTTTTCATTTTTTCACCTTAACCTAATAACTCAATTATTAAAGGAAGGATTAAAGCGGTAAACACTATAGCACCTAAATAGAAACCCAAAAGATAAGACATAGAGCTTTTATCTCCTTCTGAAGCCATCACATGTTGTCTTAGTGGGCAACCTCCTGCAAAAACAGAAAACAAACCTAAGCCTAGACCACCGATTACAGCTAAAAGGACATGAACCCAAATTGGAACGGTAGTCGCAGTTGATAAGGGTGCGCCAGCAATAGGGAGCAAACCGCCTGTAACAAACCAAGGCCATTTTGGCACAGATGTAAATAAATACGATACTGAAAATACCGCTGCAGCCCCTATAAAAAAGAACAGGGGCGCCTTTATCAAATGGGTGTCTTTTACCAAAACAAAGTCTCGAGTACCACCTATAAAGCACATACGGGCCCTTTGTGCTAAATAGCCAATTATTAATCCAGCAATAAGTGTGGAAACTAAAATTTCGTACTGAACCATTTATAGAGCCTCCAAATCTTTAGTGTTACGTTTAGTATTCCATTTAAGAAGTTGAACACTGACTAAAACTCCTACGACTATGCATACAAAACCAATTATTGCTATAATATCACCGTAGGCAATTCTGAGAATTGTTCTAAGTGGACATGCACCAAGGATTAAAGCAGAAATCATAACGAGAAAACCCAAAATGAACATTGTGAGAGGGTTCTTTGTTGTCTTAAATCTAAATTCGCGAGTTTGTTTTGACCCGATGAATGCACCTAACACTATACCAATTACTGTTAATACGGGCACTACTACTGAGACACCTGCTACAGATAGATTCAAACCTGTTCCAACATTAACAAGCCAATTTATAAGATCTCGCGCGTGGCAGGCTACACATAAACCGTACGCATATGGTGGATAAACATTGAAGAAAAGTTGCACTATTGCAGCTAAAGCTCCAGTGATTAACCCTGCAAAAACTATCAGAGGCAAATTCTTCATGACAACCCAACAGCCATCAAATTTTCTAATAGCATCAATTAGAATTTTTAATAGTATTTATGTTTTTTCATAAACAAACAAAAAGCCCTACAAAAATCATAACAAAAAAAATAAAGGCATCAAAAAAATCCACATGAACTTAAATATAAAACTCAAGAAATAAGATAATCAATAAAAACTAAACCAAAATAGTACAGGTAATAAGATGAGAATTGATGACTTAACAACACTCTTAACAGTAGCAAGAACACGTAATTTCTCACAGGCAGCTAAAGAACTTAAAACCAGTCAAGGAACAGTCAGCAACCACATATCCGCCTTAGAAGAACAATTTGAAACTAAACTCTTTGAACGTACAGCTAACGGAGCAGAAGTTACAGAGGCAGGCTTAATTTTAATAGAAACCGCAAAACAAATTCTACAAGACGCTCAAAATGCAAAAGTCAAAATTAATAACATAAAAAACAGCCCTTCAGGAATAATAAAAATCGCAGCAAGTAACATACCAGGTGAACATATTCTTCCAAAAATAATAGACCAATTTCAGAAAATTCAGCCTAATATTAAATTAAAAATTGAGTCTCAAGACAGTTTGACCGGTTTAAACAGTCTACTCAAAAAAGCTGTAGATTTTGCAGCGGTAGGAACAACACAGGGATTTGAACAAGAGATAGATTTTACTCAAATTGGAGAGGACCGACTAGTTTTGATAACACCAAATGACCACAAAATAGGAAATCGTAAAGCAGTTAACCTCAAAGAAATAGCACAGTACCCATTAATCCATAGACAAGAGACTTCAGGAACAAGAAGAGAAATTGAAAAATTATTTGAAAATAATAAAATCCAGTTAGACAAACATGGAATAGCTTTTGAATTGGGAAGCACCGAAGCAGTTATCACAGCTGTTTCAGAAGGCAGAGGTCTAGGCATCATCTCTTCATTAGCTGCTGCTAAAGCAGAAGCCGCACATTTGCTTAAATGCGTCAACATCATAGAAGCGAAGAACAAAAGGAAAATCTATCTGGCTAGACCTAAAAGGATGTTACTCAAAGCGCAAGAAGAATTCTGGGAATTTTGTAGAAACCAAAAATTTTAAAGAAAAAGTACCTAAAAAATAGGCTGCAAATTTCTTAATTCTTACTAAAAATAATCAGTTGACTAGAAATCCTCTTCTACTTTTACCCAGATTTTGCCCTCTTTAATCTTAAAAGGATACGCAACTAACTTGTATGATGGATCATGTTCATATTCACCTGTCTCCAAACTAAATCTCCATTCATGACTTGGACAAACGACAAAAGTGTCATCCAGAATGCCCCCTGATAACCCAACACCCATATGCGGGCACCTGTTATCTATAACGTAAATTTTACTATTTTTCTTTATAAACAAAACAGGTGTACCGTCTACTCTTACAAGTTTCATTTTACCTTCTTCAAGTTCTTTCTCATCAATTACTTGGACATAACTTTCTTCGTCTGACAAGATAATCAACCTGTTATTTGTTTGTTGATTACAGCAATTTAAGAATTGTTTAACTATAAACGAAAAATATCGATTATTTAAGAGTACACATGATTTATTATAACCCAAGCCTTTGAATTAAAAAGGAGTGTGTAAGTCAACGGTATTGGTGGTAGCTACAGTTGGGACAAGTGGGTCAGGAAAAACAACTACTTTAGAATATCTAATTTCTCATTTTTCAGCAAATGGATATAGAGTTGGAGCTATCAAGCATATCCATCATGAAGAATTCTCAATAGATAAAGAGGGCACAAACACATGGCGCTATGCAAAAGCTGGGTCAGAAATAATTGTGGCTGTAGCACCCAAAGAAATCGACATTATTAAAAAAACTAAAAACGAATTAGAAGACTTAGACAAAATTATTGAATTATTAGAAAAAGAAAACCTAAAAATCATATTTATAGAGGGCTTCCATAAGCTGATAGCTAAAAAGAAGTCTGTACTGAAAATAATCTGTGCAAAAGACTACGCAGACTTAGAAAGAACATTAAAGGACACATTACCGCCTATTTTAGGTGTAACAGGTTTAATCACACAAAATACTGATGAATTAAAATTTGGAGATATACCTATTATTAAAGTACCTCAGCACGGAGAAAAGTTAACAAAAACAATAAAAGAACACATTGAAAATCAAGAAAAATCTTGAGGCAAAAATTTTTTGAGTAACAGAGCAGCTCTTATACTTTCGGGTGGAAAAGCCAAAAGATTTCAGAGGCAAAATGAGGCATGGCAAGATAAAGCGCTCATCAAAATTAAAGGTAAAACATTTTTAGAAAATTTAATTCAGAATCTCCAAAATGTTGTTGATAGAATTGTTGTTTGTGTAAATACTGAAGAAAGAGCAGAACAATACAGGAAAATAACCGAAAAATGCACTGTAAAAAATTTGGCTTTTGTTGTTGACGAAAAAAATTTGTCAATAGGGGGACCATTAAAAGCGATTCTTTCAGGATTAAGATTTTCTTCTGAATCTTATTTTATAACTATACCGGTGGATATGCCCTTTGTGAATTCAAAAGTAATTGATTATTTTTTTAAAAAGACCATCGGATTTGATTTATCAGTACCAATGTGGCCAGATGGAACATTAGAAACATTGCTTATGGTTCTAAAACGTGAAAGAGTAATAGAAATTGTAGAAACATTATCAATACTAAAGAATTCCAGAGCTGATTCTATAATCAGAGGCTCAGCTAAACAGTTATTACTTTCACCTTTGGGTGAAATTGAATCTTTGGATCCTAAACTTGAAAGTTTCATCAACATTAACACAGAAGAAGATTTAACAAGACTACAAACTCGAAGCACTCAAGGAAATATTATTGGTGATCAAGTAATATGTCAAGAAAATTTTTCCCTTTCTGATTTAAAAAAACTAAGACAGGGCAGATTAGCTTTAAATGAAGAAAGATTTTTAGAAGCACAAGAAATTTTCTCATTTTGCAGTAGCAATTTTGGCGAAAAAAAAGCTCATTTTTGGGAAGCATTAAGCTGGGAAAATTTGGGAGAGACACTTCTGATGCAGTCTAAACAAAAATTTAAAGAGGCATATACAAAGGCTGCAAAAAGTTACCAGCAAGAAGCAGGTATATACGAAAAAATTGGTTGCAGAGTACTTAATGAAGTCGCATTAAGGGATAGCATTAGATGTAAATCAAAAGAAAAATAACAAAGAAAATTCAGCAGGTTATCCGTTGTGGACAGGTATATATGTTCATGTGTTTGTTACGAACAAAGCCTACAAGGGTGACGTTGGCTTTCTCTGCAGACGATATTCCTGAGTTTAGTACAGCAGCTACTGAAGCTACTATAGGCAAACCCACTTTTGCTGCTTTATAAATCATGTCGCCTGGAACACGTCCAGTAATAATCATGAAGCATTCAGCAAAATTTTCTTTATTTAAAAATCCTTGACCTATGACTTTATCTACAGTATTATGTCTACCCACATCTTCAGAGAAGGCAACCATAGTTCCGTCTGACTTAAAAACAGCTGAATCATGAAGCCCCCCTGTCGCTTTAAAGCCTTTAGCTTTTTCATTCATCTTGTCGATTGCTTCAAAAATAACTTGAGCTTTAATAGTTAAAGTAGATTTTACTGGAGATAATCTATCATCATGTTGATAAGCTGAAGTACTAGCTTTAATGAGAGGAATTATTCTGGTGCCTTTTCTTGAATTCTTCAATCTTTCAGAAAGATTAACACCCGACTTGAGTTTCACTTCACAGATGTTTTCCTGATAGTTGGATGTTAAATTTTCTATTTCATCAACAGAATCTAAGATGTCTTCAGCTATTAGATGACCTACAGCAAGTTCTTCGAATTGAGACGGGGAACACCAGATAACAAAGGAATACTGGCTGTTAACGTTAATTTTTAATGGAACTTCTTCAGCAACACAATCAATTTTCTTTTCTACTTGACCGGATAATAAATCAAGCCTTACAATGTTTACTTGACGCATAAAATTTTACCCTTAAGACTTTCTAAAAACTATACATCCTCATAAGTAATTCGGAGCATAAAAAGCATGATTGAAAGCAAATAGAAATATTTTTACTTGAAATCTAACTGAAAAAAGAAAAAATTTCTTTAAAGATATTTTTCGTAGAAAGCTAATTGTGGATTATTTGTTTTTGAAACGAATAATTTACCTGTTCCGTGGTCTGCCAAGTCACCTAAAAACACATAAAATGGACCTGCAACGCTTTGAGTAGCGTCCACTTTTACTTTAGGCTTGATGCTATCAATAGTGAAAGAAGGCATAAGTTCTGTAACAGTTCCGGCCAATATTATTTTGCCACCAGTCATAGCTGCTCCAGTACGTGATGAACACTGTTTTTCTACGTATATTGCGCCATCGGTCATATGGTAACCTAAGAATATGCCAGCATTACCTTTAATTTTTATTACACCACCTTTTAGATAGCAACCAACTTCATTACCTACGCTTCCATCTACGATTATATATCCACCTTTCACTCCTGTACCGCTACCTCTATATGGTGAAGCAAGATAATCGCCAGCATCTCCATGAATTTCTATTGTTCCTGCTTTCATTTCGCTGCCTGTCCAGCTATCTGCATTACCGTTTATTACGATTTTACCTCCAGCCATTCTTTCGCCTGTATGCATACCAGCGTTGCCATTGATTATTATTTCACCAGTTTTCATGCCTTGACCAACGCGTTTTACTTTTTTAAAATCGCCGTTTAAAGTTATACTTGGTGTTTCAGTTTTGTCTTGTTCTATTTTGAAAAGGTCGCTTAACGTTAAGTTACGATTACCCTCAGTTACTGGAAGTTCAGCAATTTCCTTTAGGGTTTTACTTTTAAATTCATCAGGGTTAATACAGGATGCGTGAACTGGCACGTCAAAGTTTCTGAGAGGAGTTAAGGTTATCAATTTAGACGCTCGCCTCTACTGTTAATTTATCTGAGACCTTAACATAATGGTCACTGACAGGATAATTTTCATATTCTATAGACCAGTATTCCCGGAATTTACGTTTCATTTCCTCATTTATTATGCAGGGCTGCTTGGTTTTGACGTCAACCCACATTGTTCTACCAGGAGTAGTATTGTCAACTACTTCTCCGTCTTTAGCTACAATTTTACCGTCTTTTATGGTATAAACGGATTCTTTGAAAGCTTTTCGAACAGCTTTATACTTCTTAGCTATGTCAGTGGTTTCTGGGTTAATGTTGAAAATTGCGACGTCCCCATCTGCGCCAACTCCAAGATGTCCCTTATTTGGCATTCCTAATGCTTTTGCAGTGCCCGCACGAGTAACTATAGCAAGTTCATAAAGACTCAATTCTCTATCAATTGAAGGAAGAAGACTCTTTTTCTGTGCTTTTTTGTGACATCTCTTTAAGGTTGCCTCACGTGCTTTTTTACTCATTAACCAAGCTAAAACTCTTGGATAAGACATGAATGGGCCACCATTAGGATGATCAGTAGTCATAAAAATCTTCCAAGGATCTTTAACAAGTAAAGCTATTTCTAAACCGATTGACCATTGTATCGCATTTACAGCGTTATTTTTCTTATAGGTAAAAGGTATGATGCCACCGCTTGCTTCTGTTTCAACATCACTGTTCACCCATTTGTGACCACTAAGAGTGTATAGTGTATATTCGAAAGGACCATCCGCAGTCATAGTTGTTGTATCTGTAAAGATTACTTGTCCCATATCAAGGGTAATGTGATTGTGTGCGTTAATATATTTGGAAATTTCATCAGCGCCAGATCTAAATTTGCCCCAATCATCACCTGCAAAACTAGCGAATTGAATATGAGTAATATGCGCCACTGGTTTTCCATCCGTCGATAAGTCCTCTATTGCTCTCATTGTATCTAGTGTTGTTTTGTAGTTTCCAGGTTGACCTAAATTGTTAGTGTGAAGGTGAATTGTGTGAGGTAAATTGAGCATTTTATCAACTTTAATTAATCCCCTCACTATTTCGCGTGGAGTAATACAGAAATTCGGAACTTGATCATCGATGCTGTGAACATTATGGCCAAACCCCCAAGATTCTAGACCACCAGGATTTACCACTTTAATTGCGTAACCTTTTGTACTTTGCATCATCCAAGCTACATGTCGAGCGCATTCTTCAATATCACCTTTAGCCAAGTTTTCTAGTACAAACCACCAGTCACCGAGTAGAGGATATGTACCTTTATCAAGCAAGGGGATATCGTTTAATTCTTCATGAACATGTTTTGCTTTCAAAGGTGCAAAGGATCCATTCATAACTGTGGTATAACCCATTGTTGAGTAGCGATATCCTGTAACAAAAGTTGATGGAATAGAGTATCCTGTACCACTGCGAGTAAGCTTTGTTTTTCTCACTGCATCTTTGTAGTGGTCCTCAGGACGGATTAGTCTGCCCATGTTGACTTCTGCACCTGCGATGTGACTGTGAATGTCTACACCGCCTGCCATAACCGTTAAACCTGACGCATCAATAATTTTCGCCTTGCGCTCATTTACTTTTTTAACGATTTTACCATCTTTGATGGCGATATCCATTTTTTCCCCATCAATTTTGTTTGTGGGATCTACAACAAAGCCATTTTTTACAAGTATTTCAGCCATTAAGCAACCTTCCTTTTTGTTCTCTTTGCAGTTTTCTTTACAGTTTTAGCAGCTGACCGCACTTCTCCTTTAACTTTGGTTTGAACCTCAGTTTTCTGAGCTTTAATTGCTCTCACTTCGTTAAGTATTCGTTCAAGAAGTTCTTGGTCATTGAGTATTCCTGGAGGTGGTTCAACAACCTTTTTCAGAGGAATCGGAACAGAATCCATACGGTAAGCAGTACCAGAATACTCGATACCACACCACTGTGCCGGAAACACAACATCACCAAGTCTAGATATTGCATTCATGTCAGGATTAATAGTAATTAAAGGATGCTTCATCATATTTTGCATTGAAGATTTAGGAAAGTGCGCACCTGGATCAGAAGAAATGACCAATGTCGCATCATTATCTCCACGTCTTAGAAGATCGTTTATTGTAAATTCACCTGGATTATATTGTGGATATCCTTGAGAAAAGTCAATAGCATAAGGGTAACCGGTTTGCCAAGCAAACACTATATTTGCTCCAGTAACATTGAAGTGTCCACGCATAGGAGAGATTACGAATTTTGTTCGTCTATTCAAGTCTCTAGTTAGCGCAATTGCCACCTCAATATTTCGGAATCTGCCTAAACTTTGAGTTAAGCCTAATCCAAAAAAGATCGCGCCAAACTCGCAGTTTATCATTGCATCAGCAACATCTTTTAAGTAGTCTACTGGAACCCCGCCTACTTTGTCTATATCTAACTCTTGATCATTAACTAAGCATCTTAACGCTGAAAAGATTTCATAATCTTTGTTCGGTTCTACTTGAAGGAAGTAATCAGCAGCTTCTGCAGTCTTTGTTTTTCTAACATCTACCACAATCATTTTGCGGCCCATTTTTTGAATAGATTTTGGAGGAGCATCAACCATGCATACTTGAGGTCTAGGCGGAGGCGAGTATTGCCCCAATCTTTTGGAGGCAGCCTCAATTTTTTTCTTGCCTGTTTCACCCTTTAATTTGAGCATATAATTTTTCCATTCGCTCTTTTCAAATCTACCTTCTGTAAAAGCAGTGTACCGTTCAACATGTCTTGGATGTGAAGTCCAAGGGTTACATGCCCAGTAAACAATCAAATCTGCACGATGACGTATTTGACCTAGGGTAGCAGTAGGAATCCCAATTTCTTGAGTCGCCATAACCGAAGGCCCATGACATATACTTGCACAGTTATCCAATGTTGAACCTAATTCTTCAGCTAATTCTACACCAATACGCTGAGCTTCATTAGTTGAACTACTCCAACCATAAAGCAAAGGATATTTAGCATCCACTAAGATTTGAGCAGCCTTATGGATAGCTTCATCCATAGTAACAGGAACTAATTTTCCATCTTTACGTATCATAGGTTTCAGTATTCGTTCTTCGCTTTTGTAGCCGTAAACCATTTTAGCTTCACAGACGGCGCAACCATTCTTCATTTTTACAATTTCGTTATTTTCCACGGTTATTTCTAAGTCATCACATAAACAACCGCATATTGGACAAACAACTGATTTGAATTCTGTCATAAATTTACCGTCCATATTCTTTTTTCATAAGTTCATCTAAACCCAAGACTACGTCGTTAGGTGCAGGTTCAACTTCAACCGCAAAGCCTTTGTAAAGCGGCATGCCCATACTGTAAGTTTCGTCACCGCAGACCATATTTGCCCATAAACCGCAAGGCATAAAAACTATCCCAGGATTGGCTCCACGCGGAAACTTTTTTACTTTAACAACTACAGATCCGAACTTTGAGGTTACTCGAATGTTCATTTTAGGTTTTAAACCAAGTTTTATCATATCAGCTTTATCTAAAAAACACACTGCAACATTATCAAAATATTCTTGGGAGCCTTTTCCTAACTCTTTACCGACGCCTTGATCTATTGTCCTGCCAGTAATCAAAGTCGCACGCAGTTTTTTCTCAACCATGGTCTACGACCTTATCAAATAGAATTTATCCAGTTATATTTAAGAGTGAGTTTAAAACAATTTCAAAACTCACGTTTAAGTCAGCAATTCTGCATAATTTATTTGTTGACAACTAAAACGGGATTTATTAGTAATCTAAAGTAGGATTAGGTGATTTTGGCATGTTCAGCTTTAAAGGTGGCATTATATGTTCTCTTGCCTGTTTTTTCATCTTCATTAAAAGAAACTGCACCGTTGAATGTAACACCTCTGAGCCGCCTGAAATCTTTAGACATATCAGGTTCTGCATCATCAAACCAACACATAACATAATGATCAACTTTTCCCTCAGGTGATGTCAAATAATCAGCATCGCCCATTAAAGTGAAGAAATCATCTATGGTTCCAGAATATTTTTGGTTAACGCCTAAAACAAGTTTTAATTGCTTGGCTCTGATAACAACAAAGGGATCAATTTCGCGATTTACTGTACGTTCTCTAAATATGCTAATAATAGGTTTTCTCCAGATATATTCAGACAAATTTCTACCTCAGATAGCCTAGCTTAATTGAATTATATAAAAATTTATAATCACTCAATCCACATTTTCTAAGATTATTAAGGGTATTACAGCATACTAAAAGTGATTTTTCGCAGTAAAAAGAGACTATTGATAGTATGTACCTCATCATAGTATGTAAATATTTTAAGTTTAATGAAATGGGCTAAAAAGGAGCAAAACATTAAGAATTTTAAACGAAAACAAGTATTGGATAACAATACCATCGAAAATTTAAAAAATCATCTTAATCATTTTAATTTATGAAGTATTCTTTTAAGATAGGCTCAGTGTGGAAAATACCCATTGAACTGCACTTCACTTTCTTACTGTTGATTTTGGCTGTTTTTGTATTATCTTTACCTAACATGAATTTTTATCCGTTTTCAATAATTGTATTCTTGTTTATTTTTGTATTTTTCCATGAACTTGCCCATTCAGTTGTTGCTAAAAGATACGGCATTCAGGTTAGAAAAATAGTCTTATACCCAATAGGAGGTGTTTCTGAGATTGAAGAGATTTCAGATAAGCCATCGCAGGAGTGGCGTATGGCAGTTGCAGGTCCCCTGACTAGTTTAGGTATAGGGTTCACATTACTTGCTGCGAGTGTAATTATTTGGCCTGATTTATTTTCAGTTCTTTTATCTTTTCCATACGCAACAGGTATTTTTCTTTTTGATTTAGCTATTCTAAATATTATGTTAGGTATCTTCAATTTGGTACCTGCCTTTCCAATGGATGGAGGCAGAGTCTTTAGGGCGCTGTTAGCTGAACGTATCAAATACTCTGATGCTACCAGATACGCGGTTACTTTAGGGAGAATCTTGGGAGTATTAATGGTTGTAGCCGGATTCATTTTTTACGATTACTTTCTTTTGATAATAGTAGGCATGTTTGTGTATATTGGTGCAAGCGAAGAAGGCGAACAGACAATAATATCAACCAAACTGGCAGACGTCAGAGTTAAAGATGTAATACAGTCAGATGTTGGGTTTGTTAATCCTGAACAGAACCTCACAGACGTTTTAGAAGTAATGTTCAAAAAAAGATATCATGATGCATTAGTGGAAAAAGACGGAGTTTTTGAAGGCATAGTCACTTGGGATGAACTAATGAAGGTAGATGCTGAACAACGTAGCCTGATGAAAATCAAACAAATGCCTTTGAAAAAAATATACGTGTATGATTATGAATCAATTCTTGAAGCTAACAAAATTATAATTAAAGAAAAAATCAACATGGTACCAGTTGTTAAAAAAGAGAACCCAAATAAAGTGATTGGCGTTTTAACAAGCGAAACAATTGTTGACGCATACAATAAAGCCAGAAACAAATAATTTATTACTCAACTAAAAGAGACAAAACCTAAAAGTTACAGAAAAAAAAGAGCTAAACAAAAATTTTAGTAAGACAATAGACAAATAGCTGAATTGTTTAAAATAAATAAAAAATAAGTTTACAGGAAAGCAATCACAATATAGTTTGTAATTATTGTTATGGCATAAATTAGCATTGAAAGATGAAAAAACGGTAACGCTCTGATTCCTGAAGCAGAAGATCTATTTTTAAGTATAACAAAGTTTCCAATTATCACTAGCAACATACCTATCATGAATCCAAAAAGCATCAAAGAACTACCAAGAATATAGAGAAAAATCCCTGTTGCGATAAAGTGCAACGTACTAAAGAGAAGTATCCAATATACTGTAGCTTTAATCCCGTAAAGTGTAGCAGGTGTTTTCATGGCTTTAGCTTGGTCATTTACTACATCAACAAGGTCATTAACACCTAAATGAGCTAGCGCAAGCGGATAAAAGAAAAAGAACAACAATAGAAAAGGCAAATCTGGAAGGCCAACACATAGATAACCAGCTGCTAAGAAAAGAGCAAAATCTATGCGTCCTATGATTTGCGCAATCGGTGTTTTTTGTTTTCGTTTCTTAATTTGGTAGAATACTTCTAAACAGTAACAAGTGACCATTATTGTAAAAACATAGATTGAGTGAGGATAAGGCAGGGTGAATATAATTACGCTTGTTAAAGCAGCAAGAAGTACAAAGAGGACTTTTGCGTGTCGCAAAAAGATTTGATTGCTAGGAAGGGGGCGACTACCGAAAGGACGCCAATAGTGAGTTAATTTTTTTTCTGTAGGCAACTCTTTCTTATCCAAGTTTGCATCATTGATGTCATTAAGAATTAAACCAGCCTCAAACCCCAAGAAGGCTATAAAGACAGCTTGTATAATCAAAACTGGATTGAATCCGCCGTGAAAAGTGAAGCCTAAAAATAATCCAGCACAAAAAAGGGTTGGCCATACAAAGAAAAAGTGTAGACGCAGCAAATCGCTGTAGGCTTTAAATTTTTTTCTCACGTGATATAGCACACTATTTTTTATTTTATAAGAGTTTTAAATAGATAAACTGTTCGATATAGAAATAAAAGAGAAAAAACAAATGCCATTCTGGAAATCCGTTGCTGAACTTACAAAGATTGCTAGGTTACATATTGTCTTAGGTGGAGTTTTAGCGTTTTCTGTTGGTGCTTTTTTAGGAGTCATAGACGGAGGAATCGTAGACCCGTTAAAAATAACCGTTTTTTATGCCATAGTATTTTTCGGTGATTTATCAACTCATTACGGTAACGATTATTTTGATGTAAAAAAAGACGGATTACAATTTAGCAAAAAGTTTTTTTCAGGCAAAAAAATTCTTGTCACTAACCCAAATCTATGCAGACCAGCTAAGGCTACGTCTTTATTGTTTCTATTAATTTCAATTACGTTAGCTACCGTAGCGGTAATTTTTACAGTTGCGCCAATCGAGTTGTTAATAATAGCTTTAGCAGCAAATTTCGCAGGCTGGTTTTATTCCGCACCACCCTTACAACTTGTTTCACGTGGTTTAGGTGAAATAATTATTGCGTTAGCAGCTGGTTTTTTTATTCCTGCTGTGGGTTACTTAGCTGTTATGGGGCAATTTCAAAGTTTATTTCTATTTTTTATTTTGCCTTTTGTGTTTTATGGGTTAATGTTGGCGCTCAGCCTTGAAGCTGCAGACATTAAAGCAGATAATAAAACCGGGAAGAAAAATATAGGTGCTCGAAAAGGTGAAAACTTCATTTTTAGCCTTGCCTTAGCTTCTGCTTTAGCAGCTTTCGTATACTTTGTTTTTTTCGCTTGGCAAATTGGAAATCTCGGCATAAGTTTTTGGTTAGTAACTGTATTTTCTTTGGTACCGCTAACAGCTGGAACAGTTGGTCTTTTAGGCTTTAAAAGTGGAGGGAACACAAATAGATGGAGCACAATTAATGTTTTTTCTCTCTTTATATTTAACTTTTTAATGATTATGTATTTGATAGTGCTCGCCGCTAGTTTGTAACCAGGACATGTAACCGAATTTACTGATTGAATACAATACAAAATATTAAATTATTTTTTAGTAATAAGGATTAAGAAAGCAAATTAAAACTGTAAATTTAGCATATAAAAAATTTTTAATTTAGACAAGATTTAAGAGATAAGAATATATTATATTACTAGAAAAGTTTGCTGACTTAATTGTCCAAATATTTTTGGTTAATGACAGCGACTTAATTTGGACAAGGTGAAGGCACATAAAAATATTTGATGCTATGCTCTTTAAAAGAGAGATAAATACCAACTTTCATGTAGACGTTAATATTTTGGACACTTTAGAAGATGGCTTTGTTTTGATAATTGAGGAAGACGTAGTCAATGATGATATTCTTTTTTCAATCAGGGATTTCGTAAATAAAAACTCGCTAAGTTTACTTTTGGACAACGAAAGATACTTTATCTCTAAAAAGGAGTTGCCGCCGTCAATCAATTATGGCTGGGACAGCTAAGAACTTTTTTTTCAGAAAAAAAAACTTGTATTAATAAAGTTTTATAACAAATCAGTCATTTGATTATTTTAGGTAATCTTGAAGGTTTGTTTTTCCTAACTTGAGTTCAGGGTTTGCCTGTAAAAACTGCTTTGCTAACTCGGCAAGTATCTGTTTTACACCACTTGTTTTATCAACTGACATATTAGGATATAACCTTATTACAACGCCGTCATCTCTGCTTGATACCAAAGATAGGAAAGATATTTTCTTGTTGTCTTCTATAGCTAATGAATCAATTAGAATGGCTTTTTTGTTTTTTTCAATATAGGTCTCTTTTGTTTTAAGAATGAGGTTTCGATTTATAATTGATAGGGGTGTTATTTTATTGAATAAAGCTTCAAAGTCTATTTCTCCATTAAGAACCACATGAGGCAGAAATTTTCACCTTAGAGTATTAAGATAACCAAATATTAATTCTTATTTAAATATGAGATTAAAAGAGAAAAAACTAAAGCACAAACTGGATAACTACAATTGTTTTTTAGAAAACAATTTTTTAGTAAAAAAAATAAAAAGGAAGAACACTAGATTGGAAAACCTAGTGATAGTATACCAAAACCGATAATCGCTAGTATTACACCTATTATGACAAAGGCTATTACTGCAAGTATCGCTATAGCAAATGCTTTCAACCATCCACAGTCAAAGAAGTGTTTAATCAATGCAAGCCAGATAATAATCATTAGTATCGAAGATATCAAACTACCAAGTAAACCGCTAACTAATGCGCCCACTATAGCTCCAATGACTGTTCCAAGAACAACTATCCATATTGCATCAGTGAATTTTGCTTTGTCTTTTCCTGCTAAAGTACGTCCAACTAGCCAAAGTATCGGTGAAAGAAATATTACGCTAACAACTATTTGTATCAATAACGCTATTAAATCCATTATTCATCATTTAATATTTGAGATTAGCTCTTTTTAAGCTTAATGTCTAACCTAATGCGTAATCTAAAAAAATATTAAGATAAACAGAACATTAATTGAAGTAGAGGAAAGCAACACCTTTGAGCGAAAGAAAAGAGATTCTTAAAATGCTCAGAGTCTTGTGGAGAAAAGGCGATTCGTCTCTCCGCAGGATGTATCCTTCTTGGGAAGATTTAGAGGCAAATTTGGATTTTACTGTAGAAGAAAAAACAAAGAAAGAATACATGCATAAAGCATGCCCTTACTGCAAATTGATGCAGAAAATTGAGAAGCCGACAGATGATCTTTTTCCATACGTCAACTGTATGTCATGTAAAAAACCGTTTCATGTTGACTCTAATTTGAACGTTAGGAAATTAACTGAAGAAGAGGAGGAAAATATGCCTGCAGAATGGGTTAGGGTGTTGGAGGATCTAAACAAGAAAAAAATGGCTATAGTCTTCAAACTAGAATGACTTATTTTGATGGGATATTGAATAAATAAACTATTAAAAACTTAATTAACAATCCTAAAAAGTACAATTTAATATTCATTATTAAAATGGAAAATTAATTTAAAACTAAAACCAAAAATTGTTGAAATTATTTCTTTATTTTATGAGTCTTTTTTGGTGAATTATGGTGGGGCTTCCCGGATTTGAACCGGGGTCTATAGCGCCCGAGGCTACAAGCCTGGACCAAGCTAGCCGAAAGCCCCCTTATGGATTTGTTTTTTTTAACTCGGAGTGTTTTATGTTATTTGTTGGGTTAGCTTTAACTTTAGCGGTTTATGAAATTGAATAAACAAGCAAGAAAGCCAGCAGATAGTCTGGTTTTTGATTGTTTTTAATCATTTAATCTAGAATGGAATACATAAAGAAACATTACGATGGCCTGTAAAAAAAAATGAAATTAAAATTAGATTACCCCTTCGATTTTGAAGTTTGTGAGAGTTTTGAATTTTTAATTAAAATAATTCAATGTCATAAGTAATCATCAAGTTAAGTATGTAATTTTGATAAACAGAATTGTCTTCATAAGTGAAACTTCAGATAAGTAAATGAAAATAGGGATTAAAGAAAAATATAATTTGCAGCAAATTATGCAGTTGAACTAAATTTGTCCCCAAACCCAAACTGATTATTTTTCTTGACTTTCTTTATCTAAGTTGTTATAGGGTGTACTCAGAACCTCTTTAACACGATTTGTTATCACAGGACCTAACCCGCTAACATTTTTCGCCCAGTCAGCTACATTAATTAAAGCGTTAATTGGGGTTTGATAAGACTCTAAAATAGCAACAGCTTTTTCCCTACCGATATTAGGCAAACTAGCTACGAAGTATATCTGCGCATCACTGAGCGTATCATATTTCTTGAATGCGTGAACAACAGCATTACGTTTCTCAATGATTTGTTCCTGCCGCGCAGCAGTATATAAAAAATCAACGGTTTCTTTTTGAGAAGCTGTGTTCACTATTGCTATACCATTTTTGGCGAGGTTGAACATTGCACCCCAAATTGATGCAGGTTGAATATTTCGGTATTTATAGATAATAGGCAAATAGCCTTCTATTAGAATAAGCGAATTAGGATAAACATCTTTTAATTGGAAAAGCTGTTCAAAGAGATAACGTCTAGTTAGAGTGTAAACAAAATCGTTTACTGTTTTTCTTTCAACTGCACATTGATCAGATAGGATGTAATCTCCTTTTTCTAGTTTTGCAGTTTTTATTTTAACTCCTTTTTCTACTAATCCAGTAACGATCTTTTTTGCACTACTTGCTTCTCTGCTGTCCACTATTATAGTTGGCTCTTCGCCATTATTTTTTTTCTCTTTGATGAAGGGCACAAGCGTTTCTGTACCAGACATAAACTTCACTATGCTTGCGGTTACGTTAAAGCAGTTAAAGTCATTTTCGTTCATGGTAAATAAAATTAAAAAAAGAGTGTGCATACCTTAACTTGTTCGACTAATTTGACTTAGTTTTTCGAAGTAATAAAAAGAAAAATTGATGTTTTTATGAATTATTAAGTTTTACTTCTTCGTTTAAGCGCCAACGTTGTGATTACCACTACAGCTATCGCAGCTACAACTACGATATAAATCAACCATTGCATGTCAAATGTCTCATCTGCTGGTTCCAAGGAGTTTCCAAGTATCATTGTAATTTTATGTGCGCTATGTGAGTAGGCAAAGGAGATTAGCCACATTTGACCTTGAGACTCGCTATTAAATAAAATTTCTTCACCATCAAAGTAAGTTTTGAGTGTTGAAACATCAGGCAATATGACTTTTGGAATGAAGATATTCACGTACCCTGTGGTTCCTGAAGGGCCTTCAGTAGTGAAGCTTAATTCTTTGTTATCTGGATCAAAGATAAACTGGCGTAATGTAGAGTTAGAGTTTATAGTAAAAATGTTATTTTCTGGGTCAGGAGTAAGTGCCATACTGATTGTCCGTGTGGCAGAGTTAATTATTGAACTTGCCTCGACTGTTGCTTTAACTAAGTAATTACCTGTAACGTCAGGTGTCCATACTGCTTTGAAACTACCATCTGAGAGTGTCTGTACCAGTGTCAAACTTTCCCAGGAATTACCACCCGTTACACTGTACGAGATTAACACTGGCTGGTCTTCAAGCGGATAATTATCAAGCGTTACTTCACCGTTAATTTCAACTTTAAAGCTGTTACTAGTAGTTGAACTCTTACAGGAAAGATCAATGGAAGGAGTCGGCAAGGAGGGGACTGGTGTGGGTTTAGGTGTAGGAGCAGCTGTAGGTGAGGTAATCGGAGCGGAAGTTGGAGAGGGAGAAGGAGTTATAGCACTTGGTGCTGTGACGTTAATTTTAACAATTAGTCTAGTTTGTGAATCTTCAATCGCCAAATAGTGTTGACCTCCGATAGCTGTTGGAATTGTAATTGATGTTGAGAAAGAACCAGTTGAGCTAGCTGTAGTTGTGCCAATTACTTGAGCACTTAACCATTCGTTACTTGTTACTGTACCAACTACATTAACACCATCAAATCGTACGTAAACGACACCTGGATGGAACCAACTTCCAGTAATTATTATACTATCACCAGGTGCAGGACTAACAGTTGACGATAAATCTGTACCATTTCCATAGAGACCATAGGTAGCAAATTGGTTTCCAACTTGATTTAGTCCTCTCCAATATTGACTGAAATCAGCGTATGCGTAGGGAATACCGTTAACTTCAGCCATAAAAGAAAGCGGTGTAGAAACGTTAGTGAATTGACCGTTAGTTCCTGATTTCATTAAATCTGGAATTTCAACGGCTAAAGATATTTCGCCATTTAAACTAGAGGTGGTATTTATCATATAGCTCCAGCCAAAGAAATCCAGATAGTATAAAGTCGCTGTGGAAGATTGAGGATAACCTTCGCCAGTAAATTGGACATTGGCACCTCCAGGACCAGAAGATGGAGAAATTTGTAGAGACGCAGTAGAGACAAAAATCCTGATTGTAATACGAGTCTGAGAGTCTTCAATTGCAATGTAGTGTTCGCCTGTAACGACATTTTGTGGAATTGTAATTGAAGTGCTAAAGGAACCATTTAAAGTCGAAGCAGTAGTTTGAATTACTTCGGCAGTTAACCATTCGTCACTTGTAACAGTACCCACTACGTTAAGGCTGTCCCAGCGAATATAAATTGCATCATTTGAGTGGAACCAATTACCAGACAAGGTAATTGTATCACCTGGTTTTGTCCGAACATCAGAAGTTAAATCTGTGCCATTACCAAATAGTCCATAGGCAGCATAATTTCCAACTATATTTAATCCTCTATGATACTCATTGTAATTAGCGTAACTGTAAACGTTGTTATTTATCTCAGCGCGAAAAGAAATTTCGGTATATAACTCAGGGGAATCGTATGCACCCATTGACTTCATTAAATCGGGAACTTCTGAATCCACCATAATTTGCCCAGTTACATTTGAAGTTACAGAAGTAAAGTAATTCCAATCACCAAATGTTGGGTCATAGTATGAAATTACCACGTTTTGACCAGGAGGATAATTAGAACCAGTAAATTTTATTGGAATTCCACCTGGTCCTGAATTAGGTGAAATGTTTAATGTTGAATTGTAGAGAATTGGAGTAATCGTAATGTAAGTGTCAGTTACTGCAAATGGCGAATTGATTTGGTCAATTGCTTTGATATAATAATTACCTATGCCTGAGATGAAAGGTACACTACCATTAATCCAATTACTTCCTGCAACCCAATTACCATTATCATTAGAGTAAAAGGTTCTCACTGTTGTGTTGGCAACATCATAGACTGAGAAGGTTGGAGTATATATTAAACCTAAACCCATTTGTGTAGAACTATCCTGACTTAAGAATAACCAGAACGAGTCCCCTGCCCAAGTGACACCACCAAAGTAGAGATTCACTGTACCGCCTGCTTGAACCTCTTGCCCTAGCTGGCTTGTAGTCTTACTGTTTATCGTGATTGACCCAGTTGAAGATGAAACAAAAGCCAGAAATGACGAGGGTGGCAACTGATAAAATAAGAATCACAATTAAAAAAACACTAAAGGCGCGTTTCATACTGCAATTCCTCATTAACTAAACAAAATATAAGCTTATTAAATTTTCCATAAAAAAGTATCATGCAACATCATCAGCTTCTTAAGTAAATTATTTTTTCTAAATCAATTTAAATTAATTGTATTAATTAGTCATAAAATCATGTTAATTAATCAAGCATAAAATATGGAAGAAAATTTATCTGTCGTAAAACAAAGTAATAATATGTTTGATGCATAAATGAAGAAAAAGCATTTTGCAGTAACAGCAACAATCATCATAGTTATAGTGTTGTTATCAAGTTTATTTGTCATAAATTATCATTTATCATTAAAAGTTGAACCCCCACATGCATATGTGGGAATAGCATATTGTGGAGACAGCGTTACTCAAGGAAAACTTTTAATCGATAAAGTCAAAGGCTACACTAATCTTTTTGTTCTACAATCAGGTCTGCTCCAAAGAGATTTAGATTGCGTTAACGAACTGGGAGATTACGCAATCGATGCTGGAATGTACTTTTTACCATATTTTGGAAATTTTATTCAAGAATCATTTTCAGTTTGGCTTGAGTCTGCTAAAACAAAGTGGGGAGATCGCCTTCTTGGAGTTTACTATACTGATGAACCGGGAGGAAAAATGTTAGATGACTATGTCAAATATAAAGATAATACAACAGGCGATTCCATAACCAAAACAAGGTATGGTGATGTTGTCTTACAGAAACTCAACGGTATAGTTATCAATTATGAGTTTGATGGTGATATACGTCTATCAGAGCCACCGCCAGCCGGAAGTAACTCAGACATTAATAGTGAGGTATTATTCCGCGCTGATGGCACCGTTGAGATCATCAAAGATGCACCTAAAGGTTTTAGCTATAAAACTTATCAAGAACTCTACGAAATTAGACCTTTCAAAGATATAGATGAAACTGCACAAAGGTTTCTTTATCGTGACAGTGACAACATAGATTTTTTAAAAAATTCAACTAAGGTGTTTACTTCTGACTATGGTCTATACTGGTTTGACTATTTGGCTGGCTATGATGTAGTTTTAGGTCAAATAGGATGGAATCTAAGTGTAAATCAACAATTATCCCTATTACGAGGCGCAGCAAATATGCAACAAAAGGATTGGGGAGTAATTATAACTTGGAAATACCAGACACATCCATATCTTGATAATGGCACCGAGATCTTTAGTCAACTACAAACCGCCTATGAATGTGGAGCAAAATATTTTGTGCTGTTCAATTACTATGACTCTAACTCGGGAACATATGGAACAATGCTGGAGGAACATTTTCAAGCTCTAAGTTCATTTTGGCATGATGTAGTAGAGAATCCACAGATAATTCAAGGGTCAGTTAAGGCAGATTCTGCAGTGGTTTTTCCGAAAAATTATGGTTGGGGAACACGATGGGAAGAAGACAAAGTTTGGGGCATCTTTAAAGCTGATGAACAAACAAAACAATTATGGGCATTAACACAAACAGCGATTAGTAAACATAAGTTAAATGTAGATATCATTTTTGACGATACAGAATTCAGTATACCTGCATCTTATGTTAACATATATTCCTTAAACAAATGAAACTTGAGAATTAATTAAGAACAATCAGATTTTTTAAAGAATACGTCTATTAAAAATTTATTGTAATAATAAAATAAAAAATAAAATGAAAGGGTTTATGGACCCTTTTTGGTTATTTCTTTGATTGCGCCTGCTGCGACGGTGGTACCCATGTCTCGGATTGCAAATCTGCCGAGTTCGGGGAAGTCAGTGAATGTTTCGACTGCTATTGGGTGAAGTGGTTCCATTCGTACCCAAGCTGCATCTCCTGTTTTAAGGTAGCTGGGGTGCTCTTCTGACACTTGGCCTGTGCGTGGATCGATTTTCTTTAGGAGTTCAGTGAATCTTACGGCAATTTGTCCTGTGTGATAGTGAAGTACAGGGGTGTATCCTGCTGCGATTGCTGTTGGGTGGTAGATGACTATGATTTGTCCAATGAATTCTTTAGCTACTGTTGGTGGATTGTCTGCTGGACCTGCAACGTCGCCACGGTGAACATCGTTTTTAGCGATTCCTCTTACGCTTATGCCAATGTTGTCTCCTGGTTCTGCCATGGGTATTGAAGTGTGATGCATTTCGATTGATTTTACTTCAGCAGTCTTGTTAGATGGCATAAAGACTAAACTTTGACCTGGTTTCAAAATTCCTGTTTCTACTCTACCAACTGGAACTGTACCAATGCCTGTGATAGTGTAAACGTCTTGGACGGGTACACGAAGCGGTTTGTTTGTTGGTTTAGCTGGTACCTCTAAGAGGTCAAAGGCCTCTACCATTGTTGGACCTGTATACCAGGGCATTTTTTCGCTCTTTGTTACTAGGTTATCACCTGTCCATCCGGATACAGGTATGAAGTGCACTTTCTCGATTTTATAACCTACCATTCGGAGCATTCTTGATATTTCATTCTTCATTTCGTCGTAGCGGTCTTTGCTCCAGTTAACAGTGTTGTCATCCATCTTGTTAATTGCAACTATTAGTTGACGAATACCCAAGGTAAATGCAAGAAAAGCATGTTCTCTTGTTTGACCACCAGCACCGATTCCTGCTTCGAATTCGCCTTTTTTAGCTGAACTGAAAAGTACTGCTGCATCAGCTTGGCTTGCACCGGTAATCATGTTTTTGATGAAGTCTCTGTGTCCAGGGGCATCGATAACTGTCATGTTGTATTTCTTGGTCTGGAACTGTAAGAATCTAAGGTCAATCGTTACACCGCGTTCTCTTTCCTCTTTAAGGTTGTCTAAAACCCACGCGTAGTGGAATGTGCCTTTGCCCATTTTTTCTGCTTCTTCTTGGTAGGCTTTGACGGTTCTTTCATCAATTGCACCCATCAAATAGAGCAGGTGACCTGTGGTTGTAGATTTACCGTTGTCAACATGCCCCATGATGATGATATTTAAGTGGGGTTTATCGCTTTTGCTCATTTTCATTCCTTCTATTAATTCTATCTAATTTTATGAATTCGTTAACACATCAGTCCTCCAGTTATTAAAAGTTTATGATACTGGGATGGCGTTTATGAATTGGAGTTCCAATCAAAGAAATACTTTTTATCAGAAGTAAGAATATCATTGGATAGACCTCGGATACAAAACCAAAATTAGAAAAAGACTCTAGATCCATCAAACTAAATTAAAAAAGAGAAAACTCTGTATATAGCCATTTAGAGTAGGGTAGTTGTTATAACATCAAAAAGTGTTAACAAAAAATTAATCAAATAAGCATTCGTCTTTGCTCTTCTTCATCCAATTTCTTATTAACTAATGCATCAGCCCTTTGTATGTGTGGATGACTTCTAGGAACGCTAATAAAACATAGTTTTATAAAGTGAATTTTCAATGCTTGCACTTGATTGAACAATAATTGCAGGCCATGATTTTTTACAGAATATTCTCCATTAAGTTGTTTAACGACTAATTCGCTGTCTAGATAGCAGATAACCTCAGGTATTTTCAGGGAGGCAGCAAATTTTAACGCCATAATAAGCGCCTCGTACTCCGCTTGGTTGTTAGTATTAACTCCTATGAAACGTGAATCAGTTTTCACAGTTTTACCTGAATCAGATAAAGCAACATATGCTATAGCTGCTGGTCCGGGATTGCCTCTTGCGCCGCCATCAGAGAAAACCATTAGTCGTTGACTCATACAATTGCCTCATACAAATTAGCTAATTTAAGTTATTTAAATTGTTAAGTAGAAAAGTAATTTTTAAGTCTAATTGAACTTATCGAAGAAAGATTATTTTAAAAAGAGAAGAAGAAATTAGAAATGAAAGTAGTTTTGAGTATTTAGTAGTTAACTCATTTGTTTAAGCATATCCATAAGTTTTGGCATTAACATGCAGCCACGTTCAATTAAGCCTAGACTACCTTTTGCACATTCTTTTTCAGAAAATTTGTCAATACCAGAATTATGTATTTTACCGCCTGAAATGAGAATAGGAACAGGAGTATCGCTGTGAACTTTTAACATACATGGAGTTGCATGATCAGAAGTAACACAGATAAGAGTGTCATCAAGTGAAATCTGCTTTAGCAATGGCCCAAAAAAGTATTTGTCAACACTAGAGATGACTTTTGATTTCAATTTACAGTCTCCATCGTGACCAGGTTCATCTGGACCTTTCAGATGGATATAGAAGCAGTCATGGTTAGGCAGTGATTGAAGAAGAGCGTTAACTCTAAAGTCATAGTCTTTTTGCAGGTTACCAGTGGGTGGAGGAAGAAGCGTCGAATCCATACCGGCCAATTTAGCTATACCAACCTCTGTGTGCATATCAGCTAGACACGCAAAATCTACATGGTAGTGTTGATTAATATTGAAGAAACTTGGCAGCATATGCCCTGCGTCACGTGCCAAAATGATGTTAGCTTTGAGTTTGCCCTGCTTAGCTCGTTTTTGGTTGATTGGATGATTATCCCAGATTGCATGTGACTTCTCAATAAACTCATTAACTAGACCAGCTGAAACCTTTGCTGCTTCTGTTTCATCCATAGGTTCAGAGGGTTTAAGAACCATTTCTACGTTAGTCTGTGCAACACCTATACCGTTAATTATCTTGTATGCAGGGTCACTGTTGGTTATGAGGCTGGATAAGGGTTTAGCTTTACTTTTAAAGAGTAGTACCGCACGATGACCTAAAGTGTTTTTAAATTCAAAAGTTGCTGGATATGATTCAAGTTTTACTTCTTTGTTAACTACTTCGGTTAGTTCAGAAGCCTCTTCAGTGGTTAAGCTTCGACCGACACGCCGGTCAAGGATAGTTTTTCCATCGCCAAGAGTAGCAAAATTACATCGTAAAGCTAAATCGCCATCATTCATCTTTAGGCCTATACCCGCAGTTTCTATTACGCCCCTACCAGTACTATAAATGAAGGGGTCATAACCTAAAAGAGATATAACTGCCACGTCACTTTGAGGTGCAACTCCCTTTTTAACTGAATACATTAACCCAGTTTTTCCTTTTTTAGCTAAAAAATCCAGATTTGGTGTTTCTGCCACTTCAAGGGGGGTTTTGTTACCTAAGGCTTCTATGGGTAAATCGCCCATGCCGTCTATTGCAACAAAGAGTAGTTTCAAGCTTTTACCTCTCTAATATGCTAAGGCTATGTCACTAGCCTTATTATTTTTTGCATTAGAAAACATCTTTTAAAAGATATAATTAACAAAAACGATTTAAAATTTGAACAACAGCAAGATAGACTAAAAATTCTTTCAACATTTCTTCTAATCCTAGATTTTTGAATAATTAAATTTCTCAAGGAAATCAAGTGTTTCAGGTTGTTATCAGGTTTATTGACAGCAAAGCTTAAGAAAGGTAATTTTGCTTAGGCGGATATGTTGCAGTATTTAAGAGGAATTGCCCAGTTTATTTCTGTAGAACGAGGAATAATGCTTTTCATGATTTCAGTTGGCGCCACATTCTTGTTTAGCCAAGAATTCACATGGCTTATTGCATTGTTTTTGGGCACAATCGTTTTTTGCGTTTGGAGTGCTGTTGATGCAATAAATAACATCTATGACGTTGAATTAGACAGCATATCTGATCCTTCAAGAGCAAAGTTCACCAAAAAACTTGGGAAAACAGGCTTAGCTGTTGCAGTCGGTTTTACAGTGTTATCTTTAGCATTAGGTACCACAACACTGATGCCCTTTGTGGTATTGTTTATTGGTTTGGGGATAGTGTTTGGAGTGTTATATTCTGTTCCACCATTCAGGTTACGGAAAACAGCTTACAAACCCATAGTTAATTTCAGTGTTGGCGCTGTACCCATGATGATTATAGCAGCGTTCTTTAACAGTTACACAATAAACATAATCGTTTTAATCGTTCTCATAGGCGTAACTACAGCCATCAACAGTCTTTGGGAAGATTTAGCTGATTACGCATCAGACCTTAACAGCGGCTCAAGAACAATACCAATAATCTTAGGTTTTCGACGAGGCTTACTATTCACCATAGGAATGGGCTACGTTTTGATTCCTCTAATGGTACTCGCAGGGTTTCTTTTTGAGTTACCACTCATTTACTATACAGCGTTGGCAGCTCTTACAAGTTTCATCACAATAAGGTTAATTCAAAAAAGAAATACATTATTCAAATACAACAGTGATTCACCAAAACTATGCAAACTCGGAGAAGTATTAGCCAAAGATTTTGTTATAGTAGCAATAATATTCACTGTAAGTTTGATGTTAAGTAGCTTATTAAAAATTAACCCGTTATTCTAAAAGTACACTTCTTTTTGCCCTAATAATAGCTAAAACAATTTTTAGAGGTTGCTGCAGATGTATTTATCAGTTAGAGTGAAATTGAATATCAGCAAAAACTAATCGTGCAGGGGTCGCCGAGCATGGTCAAAGGCGTAGGCTTCAGGAGCCTATCCTGTAGAGGTTCGTGGGTTCGAATCCCACCCCCTGCACCAATATAAATGAAAAGTACGGGGGTCCTAACTGGCGATGTTTCTTGATTTTTTGGCGGTTTTCAATCATACTTTATTTCTCCAAATTTTTTACTTAGCAACCTAGCGCGGGTTACTTTCTTTTTCTAAAGATTTTTGCTTCTTGAAAGTCGGTGACGAATTCAAAGCCTGCTTCTACCAGTTGGCAGATGTCTTTTTCTGTTTTCGCAACTTTTGAGACGTATTCGTCTTCGCCTTGGAAGAGAGCTTCTTCAAGTTGCACGTATAGGAGCGTGTTTTTGATGTTTTTGTGGCCAAGTCGTTGCATTACATAGTACATGTCTTTGGTTTGGTGGTAGAGCATGGTGCCTTTCCAGTAGCGGAAGGTGTGGAAGTGGATTTTTAGCAGTCTTGGGTTCTTGAGTTTGTGTGCTGTTCGTCTGCGTTGGCGTTGGAAGTTTACTGCAAAGTTGTCGATGAGCATGGTTGCAAGTGAGAATACTCGGGTACCATATTTTTTGGGCAGGCTCTGTAGCATATCTAAGAGTTTGTTGCTGAGGTGGGCTACTCGGGGGTTGCTGTTTTTTTCAGGCGTGATGTTTACGACTTTGCTCTCAAAGTCTATGTCGCTCCAGGTGAGTTGCCAGATTTCGCCGCATCTTGCGCCTGTCTCTTTGAGCAGTTGCAGAAATGTGGCCATGCGTGGGCTGCAGGCTGCTATAAGTTGGTCGATTTCCACTTCTTTTGGTATGAAAGGTATCTTGCGAATGATTTTGTATAGCGGTGGTTCCCAAATGCCGCCTACCATTTTTAGGAAAGATGAATAGGCGTCTACTGCATTGTTTTTTTGTCCGTTACCCCACGGCTGGTCAGCGATTGTTTTCTTCATGGATTCTGGGTCGTAGAGGTTTGCGCCTCGCCGTGTGAGTCTTTTTAGCAGTTTGACTCTGCCGCGGATTGTTGCTTGGCTTTTTCCGTTGTTTCTAAGCCAGTTGCCGTATTCTTCGATTTTATGTTTGAAACCGCCAGTTTGGTTTTCGGTTCTCCGCAGAACATCTTTTGTTTGAGGTTCTGCTTCCAAATTTTTCGTCTCCGTGACGCATATTTGGCTGGTTTCTACTATGTCGGGTTGGCTTTTTAATAGCTTCGTATCAACCGTTTCAACACTTTCAATCTCCGCTGTCTTCGCTTTTTGGAGGTCGTTTTTGTCTGAGAATCGGTATCCGCAGTCTCTGCATAGCCAGCGTTGGATTTTTTCATCAAAGATAGTGTAGTTTCCGTCTCGCCAGAGTTTTTTGCTTTTGCATTGTGGGCATAGGGGGCTGACGCCGGCAGAGCCATCTGTGGACTCTGACTTACAGGGGTTAGGACCGGCTTTGGTGCCAAATATGTCGTCTGGGGGTGGTGTTGCGTTTGGTGTAAGATCAGCCATTCCCTCCCACCCTAACGCTTATACTAGGATTCTGAAAAGGCTAAGTCTGAAAAACCGAGTTTATCACACAGATTCTTTAGTGCCTGCAGAGCGTCCGCCTGTTTTTGTTGATCGGAAATCGATAGAATTCTTGACCTTAACAATTCAAGCTCTATCTTTAGGTCGGCCTCTTCAATTAATTGGAGTCTCTGCTCGTGGTTGCTTAGCACAAGGTTAATCTTGTTTAAGATGGCGCCGATGTCTGTGATGATTTCTTGAATGGTTACTTGTTTGGGATTCAACCATTTGTCACCTTGACCAACTCGTAGGCTGAGCATAAAAACTATCTATCGACGCAACGAGATGATCTCGTTGTAGGGGTCAGCAACGACACCAATCTTTTAACGATACATCTTGAAGGCATCCGCTACGTTTTTGAGCTGGTCTTTGGGAGCGGTTTCTAGAAATAGGTTTAGGTCTCTGCGCAGCTCTAGGGCGGCTCGGGCTTTTTCGCTTAACTTGTAGAGTGGGGAGAGAAAATGCGGTTTGGTCTCTCGGGTGCCCTCTGTTTCCAACCAGCCCTGCAAAAGTGAACTACCCGCGGCTTCCGCCGCGGGCATCCACTAACTAAACTCGGTTTATGTATTGCTCGATTTTCTCGCTAGTTACCACACCAGCAGTTCTAACAGCATAACCATCAGACCACAAACGCCCACCCCAAAGCCCCAACTTAATCAT
>JAAZBP010000132.1 GCA_012513715.1 Thermoproteota archaeon
CGATTATGCCGCTAAATAAGGCAAACAAACCAATCTCTGTCCATGGTATGCCTGAATGAGTTACAGCAGATTGAGCACCGAATTGGTTTTGGGTCGAGCTCTGGGCTGGGTCGACTGGAGATTGCTCGGGAACCTCAACACTGCCCTCATCTACGGTTATGGTTTGTGTGTTACTCCATTCGCTTTCTTCACCGGTGAAGATCCATCCAAGGGCTAGTGGGTCTCGATGGACATATCCTATCATTGCCTTTACTTGAAAATCCACTTGTCCACTGGGAGGAAATGTTGCTATCAGGCCAGGGTAGTGCAGTTTCAACCCCTCTGTGGCAGAGTATTCTCCTTCAAATGAAATCACAGTATATTCGGATTCTAGATGCGCTCCGGCAAATCCATTTGTAGGAATGTAAATCTCATGCCAGTCTTGTTCAAAACTGCCCTTCCATCGAATGTTATATTGAAGATTAGCAGTCCAGTTCGCGGTCGCTTCTTCAACCAAAAAGGGTGTGAAGGGCTGGTTTTTGATTGAAAGTTTGATGGTTCTTGATTCTATATGGCGCTCAACCTGAGTCGCGGTCAGCCCTGTGTAAGGGTCTACCGAAGAAGTAGGAGGAATGTTATAGGAAGAATCGATAAGCTGAACAGTAAACTCTGGGCTGGATGGTTTGGTTATTTCGATTTCAGCACCTACCATGCCAAAATGTGTCATGTTGACAGATACCAAGCCGCCAATTAGCATAGCTATCAAGAATACGTTTAATCTTTTTCTCATAGCTATCCCTCTGATAATATAACTAATGCTTGGCAAAAATTAAACATTTCTGTATATTACACCTTTGTAAACTCAATTTTTAATCAGCTTATTTTCCATGATGCATGCCTTATTTAGGATAATGGTATGTTACTGAAACATCCCGTCCTTCCTTAATACTTGCTCGTATAATGATTTAGTAGATGATTGAAATGATTAGGCAATGCTCAAACGGAAAACAACTGGAACGCATCACCTGCGAGCTTCTATGGGGCAATGTGAAGACCAACCCGATATTTCTCAAATACTTGCAAAATGATGTAGCCCTCGGGCAAATGAGGGTTATCTAAAATTACGCCAAAAATTGAAACAGCAAAAATAATGGGATCATCAGTCATGGAGTAAAGGAGGTGAAAAATTGGTTGAGAATTTAACTATTAGTGACTATTTAGAAATGCAGGCAACAGACCAACAGAATTACGTTAGACTTAAGTCTCACATAGTAACAATCCCTACATCAGCTCCTATTCTCAGAATTGATCAAGGCCTATGGGTATACAAAGATCTCTTTTCACTAGGCTATCTCGCTTCTGCGAGCAAAACTGATATTCCAATTCAATCAGGCGGGTATACCCCTTGTGTACCATCTGACATCGGCAAACAAGTTAGAGACGACGGAGTCATCATTCCAGATGTAGTCTTAGCTAGCTATGATAATAGCGACCCCCCAAATAGAAAATGGTTCCTCACAGGACCAACCTCGGTAGCAAGTGGTTCTGCAATGACAGTGGTGAATGGGACAGGAGCAGGTACATCAAGCGGTGCCTCTTCCGTCTATGGTGGCGGTGCCATAATGATAGGACATGGTTTAACTGGTAGTACCGATCCAGCCAAAATAATCTTGATGGACTCCGCTCAAGGGTATGACACGTTGTTCCTTAAGAAGAGAGACGGAACGGCCGCGAAACTAAATGTCGGGAAATTGGAAATACAATCCACGAATAACGTGTTTGCGATAACTGCTGGTGATAACGGAGTAAACCAAGATACGTATATCGTTCCGCAGAACCCAAGCCAAGGTGGACTCGGATTGGGAACTTCAACGTATCCATTCAAATGGGTCGACGCAACCTATGTGTTCACAAACGCGATAACTAGTCTTAGCGGCGGCGCAATCAGCATATCTGTGTCTTTAGACTGCAACACTGTCATCCATGGCGGCGGAAGCAGCGGAGACGCATTCAAAGTGGGCGACGACATCTTCCTAGTTGACGTCAACAACGCTAACAGGCTAGCATTACAAGGCGCACAAGACAGAACTCAAGCAGGCATACAATTTGGCTCTGGGGGCATGTGGCTATACCGCGATAGTGCTTACTTAAGATGCTCATCTGGTTCTGGTTTTGTAGTAGACGGCTATATCGTTGCTGCATCATGGGCTAACACTACACAATACGGACCGCTCTACAGAAACTCTAGCGGGCAAATAGGGTATAACATCTCTTCTGAAAGATTCAAAGACAACATCAACACAGTCGACGACTGCTCATGGATCTACAACCTTAGGCCAGTAACCTTTGACTGGAAAGAAAAAGAACGCGCAAAAGCTGAAGGCACACAACTAGGCTTGATTGCAGAAGAAGTCCACAAACAATACCCACAATTAACCTGGCTTGACAGTGAAGGCAAACCAGAAGGCGTACACTACGAATGGCTCGGCGTTCCCTTGATCGTCGAAATTAAAAAACTACACAAACGAATTGAGACACTAGAAGACCAGTTCAAGAAAAAACAAGCTGCAACTTAACAGCCAAGAAACGAGGTGGATGAGGTTGTCTGAATCTGCAATGCAACCAGTTTCTGAAGCATCGCCTGTTATACAACAAATAGGTATGCTGAACCTGCGAATCAATGACATGATGATACAGCTTAACACAGTCATTAAAACTATAATGGATGAGAACGCCGCTTTAAAGAAGGAAAACGCTGATTTGAAGGCAAAACAAGAAAAAACAAATAAACATTAGACGCGACCGCAGGCTTACTTATCTAATCCCCATTTTTATGATTTTACGATTTATCTAATCACCATCTTCTGTCTTTTCCCGCCTTTTTAAGGCTACCTTAGTAACCATTTCAGGTGAAACTAAATTGTTTGAAGTAGAGATTACCATCCAAAACGTCGTATTGATTGGTTCCTTTAATGAGCCTGTCGACCTTATGGATGCTAATGTAAATTTGGACGGCTCAAAGTGTAAATGGCGAAGATTTCCCGGTTTGTCCTATAAACTAAAAGTGCCCCCTGCTACCTTTCTACTGTTTAGGAATGGAAAATTTGTCTGTACAGGAATAAAATCAGAAGCCAAAGGCAAAGAAGCACTTGTTACTTTCCTAAGTATGCTGAAAACGAAGGGTTTAGTTTCAAACGACTGCACATTCGAATGCTGTGTGAAGAATCTTGTCGCCTCCGTGAACATAAACGGGGCCTCAGCCTCCTTAGAAGAGTTCACTAAACAGTTCGAAAGAGCAATCTATGAGCAACTGAAGAATTACCTGAAGCATCAACCTACAGAAAAAGAATTCCTAAATTACGTTGAAACCTTAGAAACAGACTTGCCTTCATGGCTACAAACCAAAACATTAGACATACAAACATAGACGCCCTAAATTTAGAAAAAAGAAGAGGATTTTTCAGAAACAGAGATCCGTATCTATTCCGAGTGAACACTGGCGCCCTCTTTTCTCAAAGGGCAGTTCATTCGATGTATTCCGGAAGAAGCTTTGGCTTCCTCCGATGAGCTGGTAAACTCTCCTGAAGATGTCAACGGCAAACGCCTGCTGACTGCTCCTCAGTTATTGTGCTGGGGGGTGGCTTGTCGCGCCAGCCACTGGAACATATCCAGTGTATGCGGCAAAGCCGAAACATGGACAGCCAACAAGGCCTCCATGTTGAGAGCACATAACCAACCAAAGTTTAGATATGTGATTTCAAAATTTGACAGAGGCAATTCTTGAAAGCCCTGCCTGATATGTATAGTTGCTTTTAGCACGCGTCAGGTGATAAATTTGAGGGAAGCCGAATTCACGCTTGAAAAACCTTATTCAGAAAAGGCCCAGAAATGAAGAAACCATTGCGAGAAAAAGCACTAATACATTATTAGCCCAAACATGATAGTACCCTAAAGGGGACACGTATATGACTAAGTATGTGATAGAGGGCTGGGTAAGGGCCCGATTAATCTATCTTACAAATGACAACATTGGGATAGACCAGTTCACATATTTTTCCTCAAAATGCACTGACTTGGTGACACTACAGAGCGTAAGAAAGCGAGAATCAAATTCTTCGATTTCAAAGATGAAAACACAAAAACAACTTTCAGAGCAACCTTTGCTTATAGCGAATTAGGGATAAAGTTTTGTGTCTCAACAGAAGACATTCCCGACAAAATGAAAGCATTCCAAGCGCTAGTCGATAGAGGTGTTAAAGGCTATAAGTCGTTTAAAGAGTACTTTTTAAAGAAAATTTGTCCCTCCAATATCAAGGTAACATTTGTTTGGGAAGGCCTTTTGCTCTCGATATATAATTTTAATCGAGATGGCGGGTCAATAACTCAGCAAAAAGCAAATCTCAACTGCTTCATTGACTTTCTAAAAAAGTATACCGCTAACCCCAAAAAGGCTTTTTTCACCAAAGGATTAACTGACCCGATACCGCCTCCTTCTATTGAGCAAATAAAAATTCAAAGCATGGCTGATATACAAGAGGCTCAAAAAAGCGACTTTGACAATGTAATACTTACTATAGGTGAAGAAAATGAATTTGATGTCAAGCACCACATGTTTGCTTCTTCCTTTTTCTTGCATGATATGGCAAGTAGCCTTAGTAGAGTGGCGGAGTGGGGCTTCAAGTCGTCATTAATTTTAACCGATTTTCATTTTGAGAACGAGGAGTTCCACGACAAAATAGAGCAACTTGAAAAGTCAGTAAAGGAAGTTAAAGAAAAACGATTTTCGTTTGGCTCAGACGTACTACAGGAGAAATTTATAAACCTCGAGAAAAAAAGCCGATTTCTAGACGAAGAACTTGAAGAATTTGAGAACTTAGCCAATCAAATTTATTCTGCGCTAAGGGAGAACAAAAATTCGGGTAAAATATTTGATGTACTAGAAGATATTAAATCACTCCCTCACTCGCTTGACTTAGCCTATGGTGTTTTGAAACTGCGTCGGCTTGGAGTTTTTAAAGGGTACAAGAGCAGACTTGAGGATATTAGGTCCGATTTTAATATTGTAGATATTAAGCTTCGACATTTTGAGCTGTACACTGTTATTTTATTACTGGTTTTGTCGTTAGTTATAGTATTCAGTGGCTATGCTTGGAACAAAGGTGTAACTGAAGGTCTTCTTAATCCAATAGCGAATATACTGCAAGTTTTAACATTCGTTGTAGCTGTCATGCTTTTGGCTCTCCGACAGAGAAAAAGATGAGTGCCAACTCGTCCTTTAGTACAAGCAAGTTTTTTCCATGCCTAACTAAAGGTCTTCACCACTAAGCATGGGATAGCACCTTGCGCCAACAACCCTCAAGTGTTAAAGAATATAACTGCAAAGGCACGCCTGACATGGCATGGAAAAGGTCCAAGAGTAAGTGAACTTATCTGCCCGCCCTTCATTATATATATTTATATATTTTTTGTTGGCTGGCGTTTTTTCAAGTGTACTTACTTGCTGGTGCTTCGTTGCCCGGTTGGTGGGTTGGCTGGTCTTGGTGCTTCGGATGGTTTGGCTTTGTGGGGTGGTGGGCATGTGTGGTGTTGTGGTTTGGTGGCTTTGAGGCGTTTTTGTGGCTGGGCTTGCGGCTGGTTTGTGGGTTGGGTTTGCCTTCAGTGTTTTTTGGGCATTCTCTTTTAGGGCTGCTGGTTTAGAAGTGTTTGGTTGCATTGTGTTTGGGGTTGTGGTTGCTGGCTCTGTGCTTGTGTGCCGGTTTTGGGTTGTGAGGTTCCGGGGTTGGTGAAAGTTGCCTGTTTACAAAAATAGTTGAGGTTCATCGCTCATATCCACCAGTCAATCAGTCAGGTATAGTATTCGTCCCTTGAGTCAGCAGTTTCCTGGCAAACAGACTCTTCCAGCGCCCGCATCAGCACAGAGTCCTCACTGACCAGATCTCACCAGCAGACCACCACCAGAGCAACCAGAAACCCGGACCACCCAGCCGCAACAGCCATAGACCACCAAGGAAACCGGCACAGAGCCGTCCAACGCCTGCCTCAACAACTAGAAGCCGCGCCAAGCCGAATCTGCTTTTTTGGGGAGGGGCGTGAGTGGGGGCACTTAGGTATCCTTTTAGAATCTTATGCAGGCATGCGGTTCAAGTATTAGGTTAGAGATAAAACTACGCATATGCGTCTAATCTTAGAACATGTATATTGACGCTTGCCCCGGCGAAATCATGCCTCATGTAAATAGACCCTGATAAGTGAGGGGAAAAAATAATTTATCCAGTAAAAAACGGTATGGCCTGAGGGCAGTTAGGGGATTCAAAATGATATTAAACGGTGATAAATGCGTGAAATGTCAACACTATTAAGATAATTCTGTATAAAGGAAGATGTAGTAGGTTTGGTTGTTTTGTATGTTTTTGATGAAACCGGAGAAGCCAGCTCTGTTCATGCATGCAATGAATATTGAGCGTCGTCTACTTTGGGTCATGTAGGTTACGTCTATGCATTCTCTTATTTTGCTGGCTTGCTTTTCTTTTATTTCACTGACTATTTTACTCACCGCCTGAATATTTTTTGTAGTACATTGTACTATTTATAATGTATTATACTTTTGATAATGAGCACCTTTTCTCTTCTCTGTGATCGATTTGTCAAGCAAGTTACGGTTCCTATTTGGAAAAGGAGTTATCGAAACAATATTTTATATCGCAGAATTTAAAAAAGCAGGATACTACGAATTGTACAGACAAGGGTTTGTTGTAAGCAGACAAGCTTTCTCAGGGATACTGAAAGTTCTTGAAGAAAACGGAATAGCAGAAAGAAAACTGATCGAGAACCGGCCACCTAGAGTTGAATACAGCCTCACAGGTAAGGGTAAAGAAATTGCGGCATCACTAAAACATCTAAACGGAATCGTTTGATGAAGAGTAAAGGTTCTAGACGATATACTAACAAGTGCTTTTTAGGTATTGCTTGAGTGATTTAACTGTCATTAGCTGATACCGATTTTTGAGTTTTTTGGACAAAATATGAAATCTGCTTTTTCGAGAGCTGTATCCCAAATGGCAATTTATGAGTAAACTTCTATTGCAAGCTAAGCCCTTGTTTGTTTGGGAGACGCCTGAGACTGGTAGCCTTTTAGGGCATAGATGAGTTGTTTTTCTGTTAGGTTATGCGTTCTAGCGCCTTGATAAGCTGGAGATGTATCATTTGACTTAGGCAAGTACTAGAGTATGGGACAGAGGAGCGATTGAATGGCAATATGTATTCTCTTAGATTAGTTAAGTTGATGTTTAGGTTTAGGTTTTAATCAAAAAAGGAAGGGGATATCTAACGAAGTTAGCCCGTGTTTGTCTTAGGGTTTATTTGGTTTTTCTTGTTTAGCTTTCAACTCAGCGTTTTCTTTCTTTAAAGCGGCGTTCTCATCCATCATGGTCTTCATTACAGTGTTGAGTTGTATCATCATATCGTTGATGCGCAGGTTCAACAGACCTATTTGATGCATAACAGGCGGTGTTTCAGGAACAGTTTGAGCTGTAGTTTCCGTCACGCTCCAAGTCACCTCATTACATTTGAATTTTATGTTAAGCTGCTGTAGGATTTTGTTTAAGCTGATTTTCTAACGCTTCAACGCGATTACGTAGTTTTTTCATTTCCACGATTAACGGTACGCCAAGCCACTCATAGTGAACACCTTCAGGTTTACCTTCACTATCGTAGTATACAAGCCCCGGGTATAGTTCGTTGACTTCTTCAGCAATCAAGCCTAACTGTCTGCCTTCTTCTTGTTTGCGTTGTTCATCTTTCCAGTCAAAGGTTATGGGTCGAAGGTTATAGAGCCATGAGCAATCTTCTACGTTACTGATGTTGTCCTTGAATCTTAGCGCTGAAATGTTGTATCCTATCTGTCCGCTTGCATTTCTGTAGAGTGGTCCGTACTGTGTGGTGTTAGCCCATGATGCGGCAACGATGTAGCCATCGACTACAAAGCCAGATGAGCATCGTAAGTAAGCGCTATCACGGTATAGCCACATGCCTCCAGATCCAAATTGTATGCCTGCCTGGGTTCTACTCTGTGCACCTTGCAACGATAATCTGTTGGCGTTATTAACGTCAACTATGTAGATATCGTCGCCGACTTGGAATGCGTCACCGCTGCCTCCACCACCATGAATTACGCCTGAAGAGCTTATTGAGCTAGCAGAGAGAGCACCTGTAATTCCTGCATTGTTGTTTACGGCTAAAGCATTGCACCATAAATTTTGTGATACGATCAAGCTATCGTCAGTCATCAGAACATTTGCTGACTCCCTGAATAGATTCGTATCTGCGCCGAATTGTATCTTTAACGCATTAACGATATTACAAGCTAAATGCCCCAAGTCAGAATAATTAATCGGAATGCCGGGTGTGGTCGGCGGAATCTGCAACGTGTATCCAGCACGGCGAATATAGAAGGTATCAAACATATAGTTATAGCTGCTTGTATGTCCTTTGTCAACCCATTCAGAACCGACCCTTTGGTATAGACGACTATTGCCACTGTTAATGTAGTACTGCTTATTTTTTGGGTTGCCGGGGGGCGAAGCCAAAGTTGCAATATCATGCAATGCATGCATTTCGCTATGGTGTAGCCAGGCACCTGGAGGTTCAAACTGCTCCCACATACCACTGCCCAGTGCTATTAGGCCTTGATTGGCTGAAACGAATCCACCTACTGACAAGTCCTTCTTTATGACCATGCCTTGGCTCCAAGTTAGAATAGGATTATAGCCAACTTGAGCCTGCACTGCTACAAGCGCCAAGTCCCCATAGTTTTCTGTCGCTGTATCTTTAAATCTAACATAGTTATCTCCGGTAGGAATCGTAAGATCAACTGGCTTCCAAAGTCCATTCTCCCAGCCCCATATATAATTGATTAGCGTCTGTGGAGTCATAGATGTTGCAACAGAGGGAAGTCTAAGACTTTTGCTTATTTGCAGAGTTAGTTTTTGAGAAGTATCGGGGTCAAAGATCGTTTGAAGATCAATGTAATCTAGGTCATTGGATTCTTTAATGGTTAGTTTTGGTTTACATGTTAGATTGTCAAAAATTCCATCTGCCAATTATTTTCACCTCCTATTAATTGTTTTTCCATTATATTCCCGATTTTTAGGTGTAATTTCAAACAAATTGTAGCTTGTTTGATTTTTTTCACCAAGAGTACTATCTAGCGAAAAAAAACTATTAAGAGAGACGGGTTGTTCCAGAAACAACCCATTTGCTTTAAAAATGGTTTAATTTAAATAAGCGAGCTCTCTAATGAGATAAAATCGGTAAAAGGCATGACTGTTAGCAACTTTTAATTTCTAGTATGCACTAATATGTTAACTAGGGATTGGCAATGAGGGTGAGATTAAATGCATTTCTAATTTCTATAATGATTACTGTATTGATTTTTACAAGCATTGCAGGTATAGGCACTGCACAATCCTCTATACCTAAACCGTCTGTTCCAGAGTTTACTGTTAAACTCGTTTCTTACCCTTATGATGTGCCGCCGACCACTACCACAACCGTTGATCCGTATACAGGAAAAGAAACTGTAACCACTCAGCCGGGATACCATGTAGAAAACAAGTCCATAGAACTCATAATTAAGAACCAGCCGGTTACTCCTCACACTGATGCAGAGGGTCATATGATTAATTTGTACTATAATGTCCGTGTTAAAGGTCATTTTGAAGATCCTTGGAGAGAACTTTACTCTATCGATGAACTGATGAGAGAGGAAAGAGGCGCACATAAACAGGGTCCTGTCCAATCAAGTTTTGAATATACAGTAATATCTTGTTCCGCAGACTACCCAGATGATGGAGAAGTGGACTTTCAAGTTCAGGCACTGGCGGGGTATTATACTGAATGGTGGCCCGCCCTAGGCGGACCGGTCAAATGGTACTTTACTGGCCAGACCAGCGATTGGAGTAACACACAAACAATACGCATGTCTGATGGCACGGTTTCAGTTTCCACTTCACCAAACCCTACGGAATCACCAACTGCAACACCCTCACAGGAACCAGCTGTAATAAAGGATCAAACGGGCGCTCAATCTGCTGTAACGCAATCAGGCATAGATTGGACAGAGATTAGCTTGTTTGCCGCATTAGGCGTAATAGTTGCATTGCTCGCTGTTATTGCACTTGTTCATAGGAATAGGAAACGTGGTTCAAGGTCGGATTTACTAAGCGCTAAATATACAAACCGGCGATAATCGATAATCCTTATTTTTTAGTAACCTATTTTTCTGATTCCCTGTAAGTTTTGCTATTTGGTGTGACAGCTATTGTTTTGCCTTTGTTGGTTTGAATGTCACACTAGCCCTCTCTACTTGTGGTAGACATTTAACGTATTACAGGTTTAGGGGAACATTGCTGGTCCGCTATTCTTCTAGCATTTTTAACGCTTTTAGCAGTTTTTCTGCTCGGGGGTTTTCTCTGTTTAACTTGATTATTCTGACCCTTGCACGCTTGACTTGCTTTCTATACTCGCTTGTTATGATGCCCTCTGACTCCAAGATTTTGAGGTTTCTGTTCACTTCACTGTATTTGCCACCAGTCTTGCGGACAAGTTGCATCACGTTCATTTCTCGGTATTGCACTATTATTTCTAGGATCCTCTGCCTGCCTTTGGAAGCAAGCAACTCTTTAAGATCCAAAACAAATACACATCTTTCAAAACCGAAACTGTGCCTCTTATTATGACACAATAGATATGGAAGCAAGAAACCACTCTTAAGTCAAACGGGTAGTTTCAGGAACAACCCGTCTGGTTAATAACCAAAAAATGTTTGTTAAATCTTGGTGATTTCTGTAAATTCAATTCAAAGGTTTATTCTGACAGGAGGCATGGTCTTATGGCAAAACCAACCTTAACTATAAAGGGTAGATTTCAAAACTGCATAAGCAAAATTGCTCACCACAAAAGTCTAACTCTGACAGTTAGGGGATTTGTAGTCTGCTGTGCAAACGAAAAAACTAAAGTTATAGAGCAAAAGTTCGATTGGGGCAACGCCCTCATAGACGCCATTATTACAAGCGCTATTACCTTTTTCACCGCTTTAGCCGGAGGGGCAGTATCGGGAATCAACACCATCAACATGATAGAATCAGCCACAGTAGCAGCGCTCTCCCAATTCTTCATCTTCCTAGCACTAAAAAGAGGATTAATACAGCACAAAGAAGCTTAAAGTTATAGAGAACAAAGGTAAAACAACCATGATGCAGATAGGTCATTTGCCTACATATCGTATTTTGATATTAACCTATTTAGGCTCTCTATCTATTATGCTTAGTTTTAGAATCCAAATACATATGGCATTGCTGGAAAATAACATCATTTTTTCTATAGAAAGGGTTTAAGCTCTGATTCTTAGGTTCTTGTGTGTTCTAAGAGGGTTTTTTCTGAGATAACCAAATGATTTCACTGTGGAATTCTTTTATGTTCCATAGGTATCCTTCTTTAGAAACGTTCCAACCACAAGGATAATCATACCAACGAACACCACACCCAGCAACCAGAATGCCATAACGCCGGCACCCATATAGAGTGCAAGAGCTGCAGCGCCTAAGCCGCTAAAAAGAACAACCGCGCCTATCATTGAAACTATAAAGTAATTAGGACCGGAGATATGCACTTCGCTCCTCGCCCTCTAACACCCTTCATTTAAGCCTTTCTTTGTACCTAATGCCAGACATTAAAAGGACCATACCGCCAATAAAAACGGTTGAAGAAATGATAAACTCCACAGCTAATAGATGGAGATAAATGTCTAAAGGTATTAAGAATAAACCGACGATTATAAAGCAAAGTTGGTAGCTTCTGTTTTTATCCACAGCTACCTTATACCCTCTTAGGATATAATATTTTGTTAACGTATTTATTGATTTGAACAAAAAAGTGGTAGTTCCCGAGCTCAAATTTAGGGCAATTCTGCGTTTCATAGATTATCGTCTCTTGAGAGAATAGCGAATTAAGGTTGTTAGTTTTTTCTAATCATTTAAGGTGAAACCGAACTTGCACAAATTAAATTTGCGGAAAGTCGTTAGCGCTGCTGAAGCCGCTAAGAATCCTGAAGAACGTTGGCGTCTCATAAGCTGGGCATAACGTTTGAGGGTTCAATAATGCTAAGAGTTCTTTTGCAGCCTGAAATAAATTAACCAATACCGAGATGGATGTCTTAGTAAGCTGGCAAGCCGTCTGTTCCGATGCCTTCAGCGACGAATTATACCGTTAAACTCATAAGCATTATACAAAGTTTGGCAACATATGAAATGTGCAGATACACCTGGCTCTAAGCCAAAGTGGGCTTTGAAAGTTACAAGTCTAAACGAGTGTAACTGTGCTCAGTTGTTGCCATTTATCGCTGACTCCGGAAAGTAGGATTTCAATCGTTTTTTGGCGAATAAGGCGGGCTGAGATCGGTACAAACGCAGGTCTAAACAATCAGCAACTCGCTGAGCTCATGGGTGTAGCAGAAGATGGGCTTGCTGAGGCATTGAAAAGGGCATCTGAAGACAAAGTTAGAGCGGCATTATGGACAACATTGTTGGGTTTCAAAGGTCTTTTCTCGAGCAAATCCGCACTAGACATACAAGAACCAGCTTACAAGAGATGGAAGCCGTATTCAAAGCGACTGGATCCTTCAAGCACTATCAAATCACCAGACGACCCTCGAAAATGGCGTGAGCAAAATCTTGCGACGACGTTGACAATCGAATCGGAAGGAGAATCGGGGGGCTTCACAAAGCTTATTATACTGATCGACTGCTCAGGAAGCACCATAAAACCTTATGGTAGCAAAACGGTTTTGGGCTATATCAAAGATGCAGCCTATAGCCTCATAGCTTACGCCAAAAAGCTCAACCTTTCGGTGGCTTTAATCGGGTTTAGCAGTAACGCTTGGATCATAGCTAACGAATCAAAAGACTACCTCAAACACGCTCGACAGGTTTTCATTCTAAAACCACTTGGAACAACAAACCTTGGAAACGCAGTACAACTAACGGCTAGGCTTAGACCTGACAGAGCCCTTATCGCTCTGCTAACGGATGGATATGTAGCCCCTGAAGATCTTTTGCAGCTTTCTGAACAAACACAGGCAAACAAGGTCATAGCAGCCATTGTCAGCGTAGAAGCGCGAGGTGTAGAAAACATGAAAGCGGTCTCAAAAAGAGCAGATCTCTTTGAAGTCAGGCCGGATAAAACCGGCAAAACAATAATTTCAATGCTGCCAAAGTCCACTTAAAACAAAGCAACGCAACTTGCTTTCCTTAAGTCCTAACCATTGTGTTTAGGGCTCCTTCAAACGTGTGAGAGGTGAATTTCTATGGCTAAAGTATCATTTAGATTTAATGATCGATTTGTTGCGTATTTAAAGAGCATTGCTGGGAGATGGGACCCACAAGCTAAGGTTTGGGTTGTGCCGGAAACGAAGATATTAGAGGTTGAAGCTAAAGCCAAAGAGCTTGACGTTCAAAAACTCAAAATCGAAACTGGTCAGAGAGCAACCAGTTCTTCTTCAAAGCCTGTTGAAGGCGTTATAAAGATGAGAAAAAGCAGAGACTGCCGATTTGTCCTAATCTCGGTCGATCTAATAGCATTCACTGATGACGTAAAAGAAATGCTCTACGGCGAAAGAGAGACAGTGCGCTTCAAAGTTTTGCAACCTAAACCTCTGCTTCAACCGCAACCGTCTTAGGCATTTGCTTGGAAACTTGGCTTGGTTTACTAATTTCCCCTTTTGTTTGGTTTGTAGTTAAATTAGCGTAGTTTTCAATTTGGAGGTGTTTTGATGAATTATTTAGAGGATAGAGTAAATGTTAGAAAACCCTTAGTTAGGGAAATCTTCGGAATTTGCCTGTTTAATTCTCAAACGAGTAATAGAGGTGAGTTATATGTCGTTAGATAGGGATTTTTGGGAATCGAACCCATGCTGCAAAGGCTGTACTAAATGGAGTCCTAGAGACAAAGTAGTTGTTGAGGGTGATGAAGTCAGGTATCTTTTATGGGGAAGCCAAGTCGCAACTTGGAACAAAACGAAAGAAACCTTGATGGTTGACGATTGCGGTTGGAAGACAAAGCTTACTTTCAACAGACTGAATGCCATTCTATCAGAACTACGCATCTCTATCTATAGTATACGAGGTAAAACCTACATATGGAACCCTAAACGGCAAGTAGAATACCTCTGGGAAGGAACCCACACAATAAAATTAAACCCACTTAAAATTACGCCCTGCACGCCACGCAAGACTAACAAAAAAGTTTCGGCTGCGTTAAGAAACTACTACGCAATGGCGTCAGAGCGTATTGAAGAACGTAAGCAGCTGGTCACAAAGACATTAGATGGCTTTGTTTGTCTGTTCCCAAGACGATACTATAGTAGAGAATTTTCGATGTTAGTTCTTGGCCTGTATGCAAGTGGTGATACCATCAAAGCCTACATGGGTAGAGTAGCTAGCTCAAAGGTTTACTCGGCCTTTATGAGAAACGATGCAACATCCTTGACAGGTTACCTTGTTCAAACCGGAGAGGAACTCAACGACCGCGAAATGTTGTCGGAGTTAAATTATTTTAGGGTTGACACTCCCTTTTTGCCTCAACCGATTTTGCAGCACCTTGCTTTGATGAAAATATTGGAGGCATAACAAGTGACAGCCCAAGAAATAATCACAGTGTCCTTTGACTTTAATGGCGAAACAATTTCAAGCGGCAATGTGAAGTTCAGCGTTGATAGTTGTGGCTTTCAAGGCATCAGCTTCTATATCCCATCGCAGTATGCCCTACTGCTCCTGAAAGAAGAAACAAGAGCAGAGGCTGAAAGATTAATTCAAGAAATCTCTAAAGCCTCGCTAGTTAGTTATACTCAAAAGAGGCTATTTAAGCAAGCATGCGAAAAAGGATTCAAACCTGTCTGGTCAGAGTTGCAGGAGTTAAAACGTAGGTATCCAACAAGTGAACCAAAATTCTATGCTTATGTCTCCTACGATAGTACTATAGACAAAGGTCGAATAGTTCTTCTAACATCGGAAAAAGCGATGATCTTTTACGCTCGAGATAACCTTGACGTTGTAAGCTTGAACTTGCCGTTAAACATCTATACTTGCCCCCAAACCTATACAGGCTTTGACTTGGATCCAGAGAAATACCGCCTCCTTAAGGGTCATGAAAAAGAGCTGATGGACTTAATAGAGGAGCTAAATCAATATAGCAACTACCTTCGCGGTAATCAAATAGATGTCTGCTTCGAAAAATTCTTCGTTAACAGAGAAGAAGCCTTGGAATTGTTAAAGGATATAAAAGCAAAAGTAGGCAACAAGGAAAGTAGAGACCATCTGTTTAATACTCTTACAAGTAAAAAGTTTTTGGAGTTCTCTGAGGGGCTGTTTGTTCATGACTATTGGTCGACCTATTATGTTTCAAAGAACGGTGAAGTGCACAAGCTTTGTTACAGTAAGAAAGTGGATATGCGAGAAGCAGTCTTGAGGGCATATGAAAAGGGGACGATACCAACAAAACTAGAAGAAGTAAAAGAAGAGCGCTTACTAAGAGAGATAGCTGAAATCGTCGGAAAAGCCAGACCGGACATAGCCTTTGTAATTCTCCCATAGCTAGGAGGCATTGATTTTGAGTTTGAAAAGCGAAACCATCTATAGAATCCTTACCCCATACATAGACAAACTCTGTCAATTTCTACTTAGCGAAGACATAGACTTTGAAGAAGCTTCGATTGAAAGTTTTGCGGACCTTATCTGTCTAAAGACTGAATTAACCATCAGAGAAATGACCCATGAACTTAACACCAGAATGCAGAACGGCGAACTAAGTTCTTTACGACAACTTATTTTAGAAAATCCAAAAAACGCCAAGAAAGCTGCACGGTATGCATCTAAAATACTCAAACATCGCATACGAAGAATTCTCGAGGAAGAACTCATCCGATCAACAACTTGCTTAGAGAAGAACCCGGGAGGTGAAAAATATGAACACAATAAATGAATACCCAAGGCCTGGCGACTTAGTTTTTGTAAATGCCACTGATGATGTCCTGATCGCTGTCGGTTCATACGGTATAATCATAGGTGAAGTTAACGACAAGGAGCAGCAGCAAACAGTGAGCGTTGTCTTCAATTTTACGGTTCCATGGTGGCTGAAAGCAAACGGTGATTCTGAGGTTATAAATGCTTCCGGAGGACCACAGAGAGGAATTAGAACAGCACTTCTAAAGAGCAGCCAAAAGCTAAGGCGCCAAGAATTTCGTTGCTCTGAAAACTCCACTCAAGTAAAGCAGTAAGAGTTTGGAAGATTGATCTCAATAAGCGTTAATTTTTGGAGGTGTTGACTTGAATAAACGAGAAGTTTTACAATTGATTGCTAGGTTCAAAATTGATCGCTGTCCTGACTGCGGCGGTGAAGAAATCCAAGTGCATACTGACAGGTTTTTCATCGTTAATACTACGAAAAAGGAAGCCTATGAGCCCGTAAAAGAAGCAAATTCAGAAGATGCAGACGTGACGGAAATTGTGTGCAGGAAATGCGGTAGTAGAATTACGGCACTCCAGGATATCATTATCTTCAAAACGGCAATTATGGAGCAATTGAAAAATCATCTAAAGCGGCAACCAATAAACAAAGAATTCCTAAACTACGTTGAAATCTTGGAAACAAACCTTCCCTCATGGTTGCAATCCAGAACCTTAGACATATCAACCGAGTCGACGCAGCAATTTTCGTAAGAAATCATAACATGCAACAGAGTATCGTTAATTCCGAGTGGACACTGGCGCCCTTTTTCTTCAAGGGCAGTTCACTTGATGTTTTCCGGATGGAGCTTTTGGCTCTGTTCGATGAGCTGGTAAACTCTCCTGAAGATGTCAGCGGCTAACGCCTGCTGACTGCTCCTCAGCTAAGAACTGAGGGGTTGGCTTTCCGCGCCAGCCACTGGAAACATATCCAGTGTATGCGGCAAAGCCGAAATATGGAAAACTAACTAAGCTTTCCATATTGAGAGGCGTTGATCAACCAAGATAGTTGAAAACAGCCATCCTCACGAAGCCTTCGTACAAATAATAATCAACTTCTCATTTTCTCTACCGAGTCATCAACATGTAAGCATAGCACATACAAGTCATTGTATATGGCGAGGCATATATTAATGGGATAAACAAAAAAATTATCGTGGTCTAGTAGCCCAATTGTAACTTCACCGATGATGGCTTACTCTTTAATGATTGACTTCACCGTTGATAATTCAACAATCCATCTTCTGAATAAACCGGAATACCTAGATGGCTTAATCGGCATCTTAAGCGGTGAATCGGTCAGCTCTCAATAGTGTTAGCCACTATAAGTAGCCGGATTAAAGTGATATTACATTCAGCTTTGAAGGAACAGCTTCAACAAAAAAAGAGAGAGGTTTTGCTGTATTTTTGTTTTGCTTATGGGTTAGGTAGCGGAGGAAGCACTAGAACTGTATCTAAGTATATGTCATTGCTATAGTCACCTGAGCTTTGACGGTATACTGCAAAAGAGATATACCTAAAGTTGGTCGCATAGCTCCCGCAGTCAATCCAGTGTGCCCCGCCGGGACCCACATAAACGTCGCGAATTGGTTGCCAGCCAGAGTCACTGTAGTAGGAAGCGTACATTCGAAGACGACTTGTATATCCAGAAGAATAGCCATAGATCCATATGTGCCCGTTTGCAAGATTAGCCCCGCTGTAGCCCATACTGCCTATGATGCCTGCTTGATCGTTTACGTTTACTGCACGCAAGCGTGTGTAACTACCATCGGGCTGTGCGCCTGTGAAGCCATTTTGGTTGCTGACTGACCCTGAACCGTATGAGCTAGAGCTGACGTAGGGGGAATGAACAAAGTACTCGTACAAACGTATATTGCCATTTCCATATACCGCCATAGTACTATCGGGAAATCCATCGTCATCCCACTGTTGAGTCTCCGTGTTCCACATGGGCCATATTGCGTCAAAGTTTGTGTAAAGATCGGTTTCTCCGAAACTTCTGCTGTAGCGATTCTGTGAGGCGTAATCCAAAGCTTGGTTGATAGTTATCTCAAAGGAGAGGGCACGATAGAGGAAGTCTTGAACCCATAACCAGTATTTTACAGCACTGCCTTCTTGTACGGTCTGGTCAAGAGCCGCCGAACCGTATGGAAAGCCAATGTAACAGAAGGCACCGTTGTCAGCACCATTAGCACCGCCTGCATAACCAAACAAGCTTATATGATTGTTAGTGTTGAAGTCTTGATAACCCTTCCAATAGACAGTTCTATGGGTCCATGCATACGGCATTCCTCGTGCACGGTCTGTAGGTTGTCCTTGAGCATCATTAACCATGCCCTGAGGGGGGTCCAATTGATAAGTCCCCACAGTAGCGTTTATTCCTGCAGATAAGCAAGTGTTGATAAATACAAAGAATGCTTTTCCGTTGGCTGTTCTAGGGAAAATCTCATTGTCGTAAACGCCATTTTGGACATTCCACTGCGTCCCATCCCAAGTACCAATGTTATCCTCGAACATGTAATGGAACTCGTTTAGTGTGCCTCCACTGAAGTTAAAGGTATTGCCTACGCCATGGTTGAAATCAATAACTGCTGTTTTACTGTAATATTGCTGGCTATTTGTTATATTGTTCAGGATTTGCGCCTTAATCGATCCGGTGCCCTGATAGTTACTAGCTGTGTAGCCATCATTTCTGAAATAGTCGCTAATATACTGGGAAAGCTGTCGCTGCAGATTAACCTCGCCCTGAGTTTTACGCGTACTGGAACCCAAGCCGGCATCGTATGCCCCTGTGCTTTCAGACCCCCAGACTAGTGCACGCCTAGTTGGTTCAGCACTGACCGCTGAGATAGAAAAGAACATTGTTGCCGTTAGCAGCAGACATAGAAGCGCTCCACTAATTTTGAAGTGCCGCCTTTTTGCAAAGTTTTTCTTCTTTATCAAGAGCATAGGCACAGTTCCTAGCATGATAATAGCGGTAGCAGGTAGCAGCATCTGCATGATTGGTGAGTTTGCTTGTGAGCCTGTTGCTGCCTGATAAGTTAAAGACTTATCGCGTTCGTCATTAAAACTAGCGACTAATTGAGGATCAATTGTAGATACTCTTTCTTGTATATGGCAGACTTCTTGAGTATCAGCCCATATGTAAACCTCTATACCGTAAACGTTGCCAGGATAAAACTTGTCCAAACTAACCCAGACATGCCGAATAGGATATAGCGTTAGAGGGTCTTGATCACGCGCAGTTTCTGTGTATATTGGACTTATGAAGACTGTTTGTCGAACCATTGCTTGAGTAACATTAAAGTCCTTTACTTCGAACGCATTTTCGCCTGTTCCTATTTTCCATGAAAACTTGGCAGCGGCTTTCATTGCTATCTCTATTGCTTGGTCTTCAGAAAGGCTGAGGTCTGTGCTTCCAATGTTGTAGATGCTCCAGTTGTCAATGAAATATCCAAGAAAACCATCCTGGTAATGTAAAACGACGCATTTGTCGGGAGCTTCAACGCCATTCGCTATGTAAGTCCATCTAAAAGTTGAGGTATTGTCTATTGTAGTTATCTCAAGTTTTGTGTTTTCGGATATGATGGTTGAATTTTCGTTGGATTTAGTATCTTCTATCATTGAGAGTAGTTCTGTATAGTATTGGCTTTTAGAATAACCCTCGTATTTATTGAGGATGCTCTTAGTCATTTCAAGTACATCAGAGGTTGTTTTTGCCAAATAGGGGGTTCCTTTGTTTTCAAGAACTTGTATCATTCGTGGTCGTCCATCAGCGAAAGTATACAGAACATCCATTGTATTCGATGGGGCCTCAAGGCGGTAACGAATAATCTCCTGAGGAATTACTCCTAAGTAGGAATCTGTTGGATAGATCTGCACAGTAGTATTGTAATCTGCAAGGGTAAGACCGAGAACATCACTTAGAACCGTTAATCCCTTTTGTTGATTCGATACTTCAGCTGCATTTACACTAGGCATTAGCGCATAGCTACTCGAACTGATAAGTACTATCAAAGCAAATATCGTTAAAATTTTTCTCATTTTCTTTACTCCATATTTTTTGGAGAGCAATTGCCTGGTCTCTCCAAGTGATTGTTTTCAATCCTTATTGTTTTTAAGCTTTTTAGCAAAGACAGGTTGGCTGCTTTAGTGAAGAGACCTTAGCAAGTTGTGAAGCCAGTTTGACAAAATTCTTAAGGAGCAAAACACATATATTTAATTAGCATGTCATTTACAAAGACAAAAACCGTTTGTTTAACATTAATCGGTCTATTAGCTTTGGGAATACCGCTTGCTAATTTAACAACTGTGACAGGTACAGTTTCAGCCGTTCCCATTGTGAGTGTTGATTCGCCCATCCAAAATCACATGTATGAGGAGAGAGAAGTTTGGCTAAATTTTACGATAATCAGACCTGACAGCTGGACTGAACCAACCATAGGAAACCCAATATTACTAAGGAATTTAGGAAAAATTACTCATTTAACATACATTGTGGATGGAATAAGAAGTGAGAACGTCACAGTCGATGACAATGACGTCCACACCATCCCCCTAAGCATTAAAAAAACCTTCAATTTCTCATCTCCGCTGACCGATTTATCAACAGGTGGGCATAGCATACAGGTCATCGTCTATGGCGAGGTATACGTTAGCGGAGGAACGCACAAAAACTATGACGACCCAGCTAGCCCAGTTGTAACCTCACCGGTGATAGCTAACTCTTCAATAATTAACTTCACCCTTGACAGTTCAACAAAGCCATCTTCCGAACAAAACCACGCAACATCAGCAGACAACTTAATCAGCATTATAAGTGGTGCAGTGATTAGCATCTCAATCCTAACGGCCCTGACCATTTACCTAAAAAAACACAAACAGACAAAAGATACACACCTCATTCGAAGCCCACCTGCCGATAATACAATATAGCACTTCAAAAAGCAAATACGAAACCCCACGCCAACCTGATGGCCCACCGTCCATGTAAGTGCACTTACCTGCCCCCCTTCCATTATATAATTATTATATTTTTTTGTCCGTTGTTGTTTTTGTAAGTGTACTTACTTGTTTGCTTGTTGGTGTTTGGTTGTGTGGTTGTTGGTTGGTTTTCTGCTGCCCAGTTGGTTTGTGCCTCGTTGGTTGTGTGCTGCCTTTGTTTTGGGGTTGATGTGTTGTAACGGGGTTGTGGCTTTGTCAGGCTGGTTGTTGGTGATGAAGGATGGGTGAATGTGCCCTGTGGTCGGTATGGCGTCTAAAAGGTTTTTTGCGTTGAACGCTATTTACAAAGAGCAGCTATAGAATAATACAGGCAACACGGTATACCAAACAATTGCTGGCTTAGATGCCCTGTCCTATTGCTTCATACACTTCGTTCTAGTGTATCATACACTTTGTTCTAGTGTATAGCATTAATTACTTCTTTTAGATAATGAGTAGTTTGGTGACTGGTTGAATGACGAAGAAGCTTTTTATCGTCTATACCCCCCATGGCATCCAATTTGAGGTTAACCCCTTCATAGTCTTAGCGGACAATGAGCAAGAAGCTAAACAGTTAGTCGAGGATAACGAGGAATACCAAGAAACAGATAATTGGTGCAGAAGACAAAACCAAACGCCACCTTTACCCAAAAAATCTTGGGGACTAATACGGAAGCATACTTTGAAACCAAAAAAACCCTATCCTGTGGGGATAAGCGAAGTTAAAGAAATCCCCATCAACGACAGCAAAATAGTGTGGAAGGTCCTAAACGTGGAATAACCCACAAGCCGCTAACGCTTTAAGAATTCGATCATTTCCTCAAGGTGGACCGTTCCTGCTTCGGTTATTGAAAATTCTTTAATTACCTGCCCGTCTTTTCGTGCTTTAGAGCTTTGCGCATGCCCATCTCGTTCCAGAGCCCACAGACAGTAGTAAACCGCACTGTACTTAACTTCCAAGTTGAAAGTCTTCTTTAACTGCTCCCTCAGTTTAGACGCATACGAAGGTTGAGCAGAGAGGAAATAAAGCACATATGCAGATAGAAATCTCCTATCAACACAGCCTAAAACAGTTGGAAACTTTTTCCTCATGCATCCCTGTATGGTTACTGGTGATTAATTAGCTTTTTTATCATTAGTCGGAACATTACAAATTTGAAATTTTATGACCTCTATCGTTGGACAGTAGAAAGGTCATCAAACATAGAATAAACCAGCAACCCCTCTCTATCAATCAGGCTATACCACCATAATACCAACAAACAAACAGAAAGCAAACAACTAGACCCAGCAACCCTCACTCCTCAGTAATCAGTAGTAGCATCCAATTCTGCCCCATCACGCTTGCCACTGGAAAAAACACAGAAGAACATACACCATTTTTTGGGAGGAGAAGCGAGTGGGGGCGAATTTTCGCCTTCAGAAGAAGTTGTTTTTCTTCGGTCAGTCCAGTTGACTCATTTGCGTAATCTATTCGTTAAGCCATTGAATTCAAAAGAACCCTGTTTACGCATCTGCGTACTTACCATTGACTTTTTTGCTTTAAAACATAGAAACCAATCTCTTCGATAGCAATGTAAAGTTCGCAAGAGCAGGGGACGTTTATAAAATATAAAAAATGATCCTGTTCTGTTACTGCTTTGTTGTTTTTTTAATAAGACCATCTGTAGTGCAAAGTCTAAAATACTCAAACGAGTAAGCTATCCTATCGGCGACTAATTGATGGCTATAAACCAAGAACTAAAAACCGAGCCGAGAAATTACAAAATAGCATTTATAACAACGCCCTTATATAGAGAAAATCGTACAGTAGACTTAATAGAATTTATTTGCAGCCACATGTTTTCTATTTGCAAAAATTTTGACGTAATATCAACTGGGCAAACGCGCGCATTTATAGCTGATCTAGTCAGCTCTGGGTCATATAGTGATTTCCAAAACAATATTATGGTGAACCCTAAATTTCTGCAGAAAGTTAATCTGACTCCAAAAGATGAAACTAGGGTCAGGTTACTTATTAAAAGGATAATGGCTGATACACATCAACCCAGTGCTGATTTAGCATATGAGGAATGGAGTCAAACAATTCGTAACAGCATAACCGAAGGCGAAAAAATCGATGCGGGCCTGTTAGGAATGGTCGATATTATTTGTGAAGTAATAGGTGAACGATTGAATGCAGTAATCCATCTTACAGATTGGCAGGATAAAGCAAGCAAGATGGACAGTGCCGTATTGTCGAGAGAAGCGAACGTCCATAACGTACCAATAGCGACAAATATCGAGACTGCCTCAAATCTTTTGAAGTTATGGTGCAGGGATATAACATCTGGTCGAGACCCTTTCGAAAATTCAGAGAGAGCCCCTAAAGCAATTGACGTTGCTGACCCATTGAATGGGATAACTACAAACGATCGTGTTCTCGCGATAATTTCTCACGACGGAAAAAAACTTGAAATGTCTAAATTCGTGGTTAAACACGCCAGAGATATTCTAAAATATCATTTTATTCTTGCTACTGGCACGACTGGTTCATACATCAAGAAATTTTTAGAAGCGAAGGGCTTCGGCGAACAAGCTAAAAATCAAGTCCGGTGCTGTAACTCAGGTCCAGAAGGAGGAGATTTACAGATTGCATATGCAGTTGTGCATGGAAAGTGTCAAGATATAATATTTTTTCAAGATCCCAAGGTAAGCCACCCGCATGACGCTGATATTCGGTTGCTTGAGCAAGCTGTCTTAACTTCTGGTGTACATGCGAGAATAGCCACAAATCAAGCTACTGCTGCAATGCTAATCAGAAGATAAAACCACTATAAAAAAAGTTAAAGAAATCAAGTATTGCTAAACCCGAAAAGCAATAAATACATGGGTTGCGAAGAAGACTAAAATTATAGACCCATTTGTCACTACCTCTTAAGCCGAGTGTATTCAGAAACGTCTGATAAGCAGTTTATGGGTGAGCCTGTTCCTACTCGACGGTTTCATGACTTATTTCTACCGACAAATTGAGTGTGTGGGTAGAAAAAACCGTTTTCACAGGCGCTCCTCACCCACGGTAACTATGGTCTAAGAAGCTATTAACTTTTTAGAATCTTTCTTTTGAGCAAATTTACGCCCTCGAAGTACATATCTAAATATTAAACCACGCCTGAGAGTGATGAGGTGAAGCTTAAGCTCCAAATCTACGGCCGGCTACTCGGGAGTTCGTCTTGTCTGGTAAGACAAATGTTTATCATAAACTCAAACTATCTTCCTTTTTTTGTTTAAGGTCAAGATTCCAGTTTTAGCGAGCCTTAGTCAAGAAAGTTTGACGAATAGACTTATCAAATGGGTGAGGTGGGTATTTTTGAGTGTGCTTGACATGAACAAAAGCAGGACGGCAACTACCTTTTTTTCGGTTGTTCTTCTAGTATGCATCATCTTTGCATATACCTTGCCTGAACCAGTTGCAGGTAACCCTCTCTGGGAGGATGCTCCGCCTAAACCTGAGCAAATCTATATCCAAAGCGATGGAGCAATTGAACCTTCAACGGTACCCATTCAGCGATCAGGAAGCACATATACGTTTACAAGCAGTATTTTTAACGCGTCTTTAATTATTAAAGCAAATGACATAGTGATCGATGGAGCAGGCTTTGTACTTCAGGGGACGGGACAGAATAACGGGTTTCAAAATATTTTCTTTGAAGGTATCTCTATAGCCAATGTCCAAAATGTAACTGTAAAGCAATTGGAGATCAGAGACTTTGACTTTGGACTGATGATAACTGAAAGTTCAAAAATAAGTCTTGTTGAGAGTGAGGTTTTTGAAACCATACGTATTGGCAGTTCCTCTGCTGAATGCAAGATAACTGGAAACAGTCTCTCAAGAGTTGAAGTTCAAGGTACACAAAACACCATTTCCAATAACGATTTTACTCTTCCAAATAGCCACCTTCACGTTGAGAATGATGGTAACACAATCGATGGAAACCTCATTTATGGCTCTATTCGACTGGCCTTATCACGCAACAACGTTGTGTCCAACAATAACTTATCACTTGGTCTTATGGGTATAGAGATCAGCGCAAGCTCTTCTCACAACGAAATCTTTGGAAACCAGATCGCTCACACAGACGGCTATGGCTTGTTAATTAGTAATTCATTCGAAAATACCATATATAACAACAAAATCAGCAACACACCTATCGGCATTTACTTAACCGAAATGTCGTCAAATTATGGGTATTCAAACACAACTAACAACCTATTTTACAGGAATACTTTAACGGAAAATGCTCAAAATATCCGAATAAACGGTGAGTTTGGTAATCTTTGGGATAATGGGGAAGAAGGCAACCATTGGAGTGATTACAACGGCACTGATCTAAATAATGACGGGATAGGCGACACGCCATACGTCATAGGAACACATAACACAGGTAATTATCCACTCATGCAACCCCTTATCAATCAGGAATTGCCTAATAATAACAGCGCGCAGGACACCGGACTTTTTTCATTAGGGCCAATACTGGCTGCTTTGGGGATTGCGTTTACTGTGGTGATCGTTGGTTTGCTAGTTTACTTCAAGAGACGTCTTCCCTAAACCTAAGAATTATACTCCTAACATACCTATTCATTTTTAATAGCTATCGGCTAGTTAAGTATCTTTAAGAAGGTAGCGTCAACCTACTATAATCAACTGTTATGTCTTTTAACTAATTACTTACGCAACCGCGTATTTCCTCTTATTTTTGCTTTTTAAAATTAGAAGACAAACCATTTTGATAGCTATGTATCAGCACTTTAGAAGAAGCATATTTGGCATAAGCCACTTGTACTCAGTTCTAATAACTATCGTAATCGTTCTTGTCGCCAGTATTCTTACTGCGTTTGTACTCATAGATAGCAATAAAGTACTCGGTGCCAGCGAGCAGTTCAATATTCAATCCGCAAACTTAATTAAAGATACAAACGGCAATGCCGTTTTCTCAATAACCATAAAAAACATAGGTAGCAACTCAATCAACAGCTTAACGGTTCAACTCTCAAAAGAACAGCCAATAGCAATATCTGTTCCAATCAATGGATTAGAACCAGGCAAATCCATATCCGCCAATTTCTCGCCTGAAAACACCTTCATATCTGGGCAATCATACCTAATCAGGATTACAGCCGCTTTTAACGGAGGCGGTTCTGCAGTTCAATCTACATCTGTTGTATGTCAAGGTAGCGGGGCAATATCCCCAATTCCTACGATAAGCCCGTCAGCATCTCCAAGTCCTGACCCCGCACCTACGCCTTCGCCTGCAACTCCTCAAAGTCAAACCTTATACTTTAGCAGCACCCAAACCACAATAAACACCAAAACAGCAAAGACACTGCTTACGGATCAGCCCAACCAGCAAGGCTCAGCCAACTACGATCACTCCAATGGCTGGGCTTACTACTGGGGCATAAGAGTGTTCAAGCTAACTGCTGATGGCTCAGAAACAGAGCTCACCGCTGGATCGCCAGTTGCTATAGCGACCATTGGAACCGATTCCAAAGGAGACCTCATCGGCGGAAACTATTTAAAAACCGCAACATGGACCCCACCTCAAACACCTTTGGAACCAACCGATGCTATATTAATTAGAGTATACTATCAATGCTCAGGAATCACTTGGCGACAGGCAGACCAATGGGGTACTTCACAATTAGGAGCAACTAGCCTTGAGGGCCAAACTTGGACAGTAAGTTATTATCTTTCACAAAACTGGTACTACGGCTACGACTATACCTACCATTATACAGGCAGATTCTACTGGGGAACACAAACTTATGACAGCCATATCTCGAACTTCACCTATGTCCCTGCCTGAGGACAACCTGCGGTCTCTTTAAACGAATTCACAGAACTGAACCATCCATTCTTATTAGCTTTTTTCATATTACAGGTCGGAACGCTGTAAACCTGATATTTATACCTGCCATCTTTTTCGATAATTGCAGTAGTTGCAGCCACGATCCATCACTAGAATTAATCCGTACAGCTTCTCTATCGGTCAGCTATACCATCGCAATACCGCCAAACAATCAGAAGCAAACCACACAACCCACCAACCACAAACCATCAGCAATCAGCAGGTGACATCTAATTCATTACAACTGACCCCATAAAATACCGAAAACCCGATTAATTTTTCGAGGGACGACATGAGTGGGGGCAGTTTTTTTACGGTTCGCTATGCTTAATCCTGTGTGGTTCAGAAGCTGCCTTTGATTGGTAATTGAGCTAAAAGGCCATTATTTAAAGTCATTCCAAGCTGAAGCTTCACTAACGCTTCATACATTTCAAAGAACAAATATAAACCCATAAACCGGCAACATTTTTCTTACGCAAATGCGTGTGCAAACCGCTTTCATCTTTCCAGCAATATTTAAAATTTATTTCGAACACTTTTTTGCAGGCAGCTTGTTTGGATGGTTTGGCTGCTGTCTTAACGGTAAAAGAGAACGAAAGCTCAGATTGGCCGTGTAGCCTGTAGCGACGCCTGCAATGACTTTCGACCCCAAGACAAACGTATACATAGCTATAGAGGTTCGCCGTTGAGAAAATATCCAACTTGGGCATGCTTGAATGCTCAAGGCAAAGCAGTCATAGTCGATACAACTCATGGCGATTTACTGGAGGACCTTACGCGAAGAGTGCTTGTGCATAAACGGTTTGGCGAAGAAATCAAATCCACCACTGCCCAAGCGAGGCAACGCCTGAATGTAGTCTTATCCTGGAGATGGAAATTAAAGAAGGAAACAAGCAAGGCTGGCAAAAGCTTTGTCCTTTCCAATATCGAGGGCATAAGGTTGCTGTTCATCGAAAAATCTATTGACTAATAAGAGGTGAAGAACTTTGGAGTTATCGTTTACAGTTACCCGCCGCCAGCATATACTACTAGCCAAGCTTTACTAGCGGTTTATAGAGAATCACTAGCTGGCCTTCTTTTACCATAGCCAATTCATTGCCAATAGCAACCTTTTCTAGACAATCCATTAAAATGTCATCGTCTTTTGCATCTATGTGTATTTGGCAACCTTTCGATAGAACGTCGTCTGCGTTTGGCGGCATCAACTTTATGTTTTTGCCCTCGATAAACCTGCAACACTCAAATATCTCTTTAACGACACTAACCGCTTGTTGCCGTTCCATTATGACTCATACTACAAGGAAAGAAGCTACTTAATTAGTGTTTAATAATTCTAAACGTGTGAGGGCAATAACGCGCTCATCTTGCTTTTAACAGGCCGGTTTCTTTCTTGATTGCCCTTTGTGTTCTTTCATTCGGTGCTCCCTTAGCATGTTTGGGTCTTGGAATTCAATTTTGCATATGGGGCAAATAAAACGTTCATACATCATGTGTCCCTGTGATATTATAATATAGCTAATATCTATTCTGTTCAAGGCTGCCTTTTACCTATTCTTCTTTTTAAGGGAAATTGTCAATGCAATTCTTATATTGACAGGCAAGAAACAGTTTATAGGGATAAGATGGAAAGAAATGGCGCAATGAGTTATCTTAAAGAACTTTTGGGAACAGATATCGGTATTTCGCCTGATTCGGTTTCTATTGAGCCACAACAGGATAGAGTTGTTAAAATTCGCATAAAAACTCAGGACAGGGTGTCCATAAGAGATATTGCTAAAAAGCGCGGCTTAAAGGTTTCAGAGGAAGGGGAAAGCGTAGTTATCTACGAACCATAGCTAACCGGCAGACTCTTTTTTTATACTATTCTCGAATCCAAACACATCTTTCGATTTAAGACTATAAAGATTGACTAACCTGGTTTTGCTGTCTTAGCATGAAATAAAAGACCAAAATGAAAAGCGGTATATCAGCGGCCACTGTTAGTCCAATTAACGTTGAATGGATAGTTATGAAATAGTTCACGAAATAATATGCATCTGGGCCATAATTTGTTGCGAGAACAGCTATCAACCAAAGAATTAGGAACTCAGCAAGGACTATAACTATGCAAATAGCCAAAGCTTTTACTGTTTTTCTCTTTCTTTTTTCGTTCATATCTCTTCACTTATTGAGGCACTATTACTTATTAAAATAAAGAAAAAGGAAGGGAGGTATTATGCGTAGACGTTTCCGTTGTGATCAGTGTAGAGAAGTGGGTTTGTATCCTGATGAGGTTGCGCCCAGATTGAATCTGAGTATGCTGACCAAGAGTCCCAACCCCAGTAAAGCCAGCGATCGCCCCATTCTCGGACGAAATCTGGAGAGTAATAAACGACGTCTTGAGGTCCTATGAATCCGCTACTATGTGTCTTTGGTGGATAGTCGTAGGTGCAGAAGGGCATTTCAAACCCTAAATTGTATGTGTCACCCCAGCTGTAGCAGAAGTGGAAAACACCCATTCTAAGCGAGCTATAGTCATAGTTACTGCTATAACCGTACATTATTGTGTCTGGCGTAAAGAAGTTAAAGTAATTGATTATTCCGGGGATGCCTGTTTGGACATCCCAACTAGCGTAAGCTGAGCAGTAAATAGTAATTGAGGAGAATATTCTTGCTCCGTGTCCTTCCATGAAGACATCGACACTCTCATACTCAGAGCATGCCCAAGTAATCCAAGCCCAGATGTAGTAGCGGGTTGCCTCTTCATTTGTTAATGTATGCCAATAGTCATATTTACCTGAGTTTACGACGTGGTTGTAGAACTGGTCGTATTCACCGCTTCCAAAAGCGGGCAACTCCTGTTGGTAATAGTTCCAGATTGCTATTATTATGGCCGCTTTACCAGAACCCGTGCCTGACACGGTATATTGCTGGCTTATTGAGCCATCACTGTTAGTTTTTTGAGAAATGCTAGTCAAGTTGAATACCGGTTCAGTAAAATTAGCTTTGTTCTCAATTGTAGGTACAACATGATAACTGCCATCAGGTCCCAGTTCTGCCTGCGTTGGGTACTCTCTCATAAGCTGGAGTTGTGTTTTCAAATCAATACTTTTAATTTGTTCGTCGCTATAACCCAGTTGCCTTCCTAAGGTAGTTAAGTCGACGTAGACATCCGGAATCTTTAAGGCTTGTCCTGTCTGGTTTGCTGGCGTTTGGGCGCTGACCGATTGTGCAACCAACGAAGTGCATAAGGCTGCAATTATGACAAGCACCAGAAATCTCGAAGTGAACTGCTTCCCATTCAATATTTTCACCTCCTAACCATGTTATCTCTATTGAAACAAGAAATACTTAATACTACACTTTAGGACAGTCTTAGACGAGTTTGTTGTCAAAAGCCCTTAAATAACTGCAAACGATAATAAAACTAGTAAGTCTGCCCTAAAATAGCAAAAGAAGAATTGCATACCTACTTTGTTTAGTTCTTTGTCTTGGGCCAATAGCATACTTTTATTCACTAAGCGCTTTATACGAGTCGTAATTCAACCGTAAATCAGGGATTTTGTTATCTTTTGGGGATTGTATCTATACACCATTGAATATCCAGTTTCCTGCGAGCGATAATTAATGATAGGTAGTGCTTGACCTCTAGACAGATAGTGGATATGGCTAAAGAAAACTGGAACACCTGTTATCATAAACTCAATTCCTTTATCTTGCAGTATCTTTTTCACTGGCATTGGTGACCCTGGAATCAGTTTAACGGTCAAGTGGTCAGAAATTGTCAACCTGCCGCTGAATTCTTTGTTTGTAACTCGATTAATCTTCACTTTTCCTTGCCTAAAATTTCTAAATTTTTTCCCCTGCCAAATCATGAAATACAAACTAAATTGCAAACAAGCTGGCTTTAGTTTTAAATAGACGCTGTTTCTGGTTTTAAAATTTTGGTGATTAAGGGTGTTAGTCCAATGTTGTGTGGAGTAGAAAAATAGGTATGTCATGGGTAACACGCATATGCGTTCTCTTCAATTTTTTGGGTGATTGATTTGTCAGAGCCAACGCAAACTTTGTGGTTTGAGGACGTAGGTTTTCTTAATGAGCAAATGCTTGATACTCCCGTTGGACGGTTTTCTATACGCCAAACTGGAATCTTTCTAGTCTTCGGGCTTCTAGCGTGGGCTGTTTCTTTCATCTCTGAAGATCTAATAATCAAAATCGTAGCTGCAGGCGCAGTATTCTTTACTGGTGCGGCAATTTTTACTCGGAAGATAAGGACGGTATCCCCAGAAGCACACATACTTTACATGATATTGGGAAGTCCGCTCAAAACAAAGCAAAAAAACCACGACAAAGTTAACATTCAGAGCTCGGTTGAGATACCTGTTCCTTTGAAATCGATGACGCTTTCGGCAACATTAGGTATACCCGTTAAAGTTGTCGGGTTTCTTAAAGACCCTGCAGTGGGAAAAACGCTTTCTGGTCGAAATTTTGAGGTAAATATTGATGGCGCACCCTACTCTAAGGGTTTCACTGATGAAGAGGGCTTTTTTTGCGCCTATTTCGTTCCAGAACATTATGGAACTTTCAAAATAGATGTGAAGCCTGAAGGCTTCGCTGAATCAGTTCAACAAATAATAGTAGAAGTTAAACCAAAGGAAGTGGCAGAGATTGCAAAGACTTAAGCAAAAAACTGAAAAACAACCTGATTGCGTCTATGAGGTTTTTCCAGTAAACTTTGTCATGCTCCCTAAGCAGAAGCGGGATGAGACGCTGTGGCGGTTTCAGAGATTGCTCAACAGCCTCCCATGTGAGATAAAGCTTTATGCGGTCAAGACTCAGAAGGCTCTCGAGATTGCAGAAAACCAACTTATAACAACATATTACCGCTTTTTTGTTGAAAGTTCAGGCGAACCAATAGACTGGTTGTTGGAGCAATGTGGTTTCAAGCAACAACCGCTTACTGAATTGCCTAAACCGATACCGGTCAAAACCTTCCCAAAGTATATGGCCTTAGAGAATGGAAAGCTCATGCGTTCCTTAACGGTGTATCAGCTTCCAGGAACGCTCCTGCCTGGTTTTGTTAGCGACCTGTATGGCTTGTGTGAAAGGGTGTTGATTTGCGTTAAGCCGCTTGCTCCCGAAGTGGCCACTTCGCGAATGGGAAAATACATGCGCTTCCTTAAGAGCCTCATTCTTGCAGACCAAACGAAGGGCCGCATAATCAAAGATGAGGTAAAGTTAAAACATGCAATGGCTGAGGCAACCTACCAGGGCTTGATAGCGGGCACCACGCGACTTTTTGAACTCAAAGTTACCGTTTCCATTATGGGAGAAACCCTCGAGGAACTCAAAACGAACACCAAGAAGCTCAAGGATACGCTTCAGTCGAGGTTCATAAGACTTGATTACCCTGCCTATCTCCAGCAAGAATTAGCGCTCGGCGTAATAGGCAAAAAGCTTGTGGTCGATACAGGCACCGCAAGCACCTTCTTTCCCTTCGTATCTGCTGATTTAATTGAGTCCCTGGGGGGCGTTTTTCTAGGCGTAAATCGGCTTACCGGAGCGCCAGTGATGTTTGACCCGCATCTGCGTATGAACCAAAACATAGTCATCATAGGGAAGAGCGGAAGCGGCAAAAGCTTTACCTCGAAGATCTTCCTTACTCGTCTCTTACAGAAACATACGGACTTAGCTTTCTTTGTCGTCGACCCAGAGAACGAATACGGCGAGGTTGGCCGCCTTTCAGGTGCTGATGTTTTAGATATAACGACGGAGAAAAAGCTGGGGCTGGACCCTGTCCAAATATTTGCTGATAACAAGGATACCGCTGCTGGAATAATTGCTGACTTATCAGGAATAGAAGATAACCGAAGCTATCAGGAACTGCGGACCATCGTAGGTACAAGTCAGGATCTATTGGATGTCTACCAAAACAGCCCTAGCGACTTGAAGGATCGTCTGGCATCTTTCGTTACAGGTCCCGATAGTTTTCTAACTATGGGTAAGCCGCAGAAATTCTCTACGCGTATGGTCTTCAACCTTAGTGCCCTGCACCGCCAACTTGCACCCACCCAGCGCAGAAGCCTCACTTTTCAAGCCGCAAACGTACTAGTTTTTAGCAAAATCTGGCAAATGCTCGACAACACCCATTTCCTACCTCTAAATGTACCCAAACTCGTGGTGGTCGATGAACTTTGGCTCTACACTTCGATGCCTGCCTCAGCCAGCTTCTTAGAAGGGGTCTCGCGGAGAGGAAGAAAAAGAAATGTAATCCTGCTACTCAATTCCCAGCGGTTAGCCGATGTCATAGAAAATCGCTCGGGAAAGGCTGTGATTGAAAACTGTGCCACTAAGGCTCTGCTTCGGCAAGATGAATCAGCAATCCGTCTTGCAAGCGAAACAATCGGCTTATCCACCGCAGAGATGGATGCACTCCTTGAATTAAATGCTGGACAGGGGCTAATCGTAACAGATGACATACATGTTCCAGTAGATTTCATCTCAACAAAAGACGAGTACTCTGTATTTACAACTAAACCAACTGAAAGATTAGATAAGATTTGATCGTTCTCAGGTTCCATTATTTTACGGTTTTTTCCTAAAGTATAGTGTAATCGCCAATAATGATACTGCTATGACGGCTGTGATTATGAACGTTATGAGGTTTGGGGGGTCAGATATTACTCGTTAAGTTTCTTTGGGCTGTATTAATCCTCTTTTCAGTGCTAGGAAGATAAAAAATTGTGAAAGCGCTGCTATTGTGGCCGATTCTATCATGTTGATTATGTTTATTCCTGTTACTGCCGCTCCGCCTAAAGCACTGAAGAAGGTGATAGCGCTGGTTATGGTTGCGTCTATGAGGGCGTTGCCCCAATCGAATTTTCGTTCTATACTGTTTTTTTCGTTTGCACAGCAGACTATAAATCCCCTAACCGTTAGGGTTAGAATTTTGCGGTGAAAAATTCTGCTTAGGCAGTTTTGGAATCTGCCCTTGATGGTCAAAGTGGCTTTTGCCAACGACTAAGCCTTCTTCTGTATGGATCAGGTATAACTGTTGTCGTACTAGTTACCCAACAAGAGTCGTCCCAAAGGAAAATAGGAATTTTTTGCTTATTAGCCAGATGGGCTGTTTCTGAAACTACCCATCGCCTTTAACGAGCGGTTACTTGTTTGTATTATTATGTATCTCCGTACTGGATACAAATTAAAGGCTGTTCTTTTATGGTTGAACACACTTGAAAAATTGATTGCTTCAACTGCGAGAATAAAAATCCTGAAAGTACTAGTGAAACAACCAGATATGCGAATGAAGGATTTTCTGCGCAATGTCGGCGGTAAATCTGGCGAAGTCTACAGAAACCTCGCTTGCTTTGAGAAAACCGGCGTGATAACAACGGAATATGGATGGAAAGGAAACAGGAAAACTAGAACTTTGCACTTGATGGTAGAAAGACAGCAAACGCAAATACTGCTTAGAGTCATAAAGATACTTGCAGAAGCAGAGAACGGTGAGGAAACTTCGCTGAAGACAAAGATCTTCAGAAAATAACAAGCGCGACCTGCACACAACCCTGATTGGATAGTCATTTCTACGTTTGGGC
>JAAZBP010000133.1 GCA_012513715.1 Thermoproteota archaeon
GTTTCTTGACCAAATAAACTTTATCTGATTTTTTGCTTTTAGAATATAATTGTGATTTTGTATAAAAATGATTATAGACTTATCTAATGCGGAGAGCAATACATTGGATGTAGAAAAAAGAAGGGGATAAAAAGCTATTGAAAAGAAAATTTAAGCGTAAATTAAAAGGACAAAAAACCTACAAGAATACACACGGAATAATTTATCGAGTAAAATCAAAACCAAACTACCGAGCTACCAAAAATAAGCCACTAATAATAAATCAAACCTTACAAGATCAACAAGTGTCATAAGTTTTTGAAGGTTTTCAGTTAAAATAGGGAAATAAACGCTTTTCAGCGTTTTTAATTATTTTTTTGTTTTTGCATGTTTTGCTGGTAGGGATACCTGTTTTCTTAGTTTTCTTTTCTGGTCTTTTTCTCGCTGCAGTTGTTTATGGTGTTCTAATCCCTCAGCTTTCTTTGCTTTTCTAGACAAAAATTATCAACCTCTAAAGGCAATAGAAAAATGGGGTTCAAAAAGGTTGCTATTTAATCTCAAATATGGAAATAACAAAAAATAAGTATTAATGAGATTACGGTCAGTGTTTGTATTAGATTTTTGGTTTTGATTTGTAATTTAATTTTTGGTTATATTAAATCTTTTAAGTAATTTTTTTTGGATGCGTAATAAATGCGTGAAATATTAGAGCATAGTTAAAACAATTAATGATTGAATAATTTTTGGATTTAATGATTGATTATTAACTGCGTTTATTTTTGTGATTTTAGCTTTTTTATATTTTGGATAATAGATAAGTTTATTTCGAACTAAATGTCATTTTATTTAGGTTTAATTTATGAATAAATCTTGTAATAAAAAAAAGGATTGTAAAAATTGTACTGACTGGATTTTTTCTTGTGAAGGACGCAAAAATAAAAGAAATAAAGACATATATGATGTGAGGGAAATAGCTAAAGCACTAGTTCTTATAGAACATGAATAAATTTAAGATGTAAACAGATTTGTGCTATAATAGTAAAATGACGTAAGTGGATAAACTTGGTAAATGGCGAAAACGAGTTTTTTAATCTTAAAAGAAATGTTGAAAATGTTCCAAGCGGTCGAGGAAAAGAGAAGTCAAGATTTTATATAGATTTACTAGAAAAATTTTTGGATAGCGGAGACCAGAATTGGCAGTTAGAATGGAAAGCTAAGAAACCTAGTGTCGTGACAGTAAGGAGTAGCTTACAAAAGTTGACAAGGAAGAACGGTGGATTTTATTATGGAAAAATCAGGGTAAGTGTTGTTGGTAACAATGTCTACCTGATAAATTTAGGTAAACAGCAAACAAAAAAACAATAATAAATTGATAAATAAACTTTCATACTTTACTCTGACTGAAGATTAGTACCTAAGCGATAGACAAATTAGGGTTAAGGTAGATTTTGTTTAAATTTATGGCTGGATAAGCTATGAAAATCTCAGATATTCTATGAAGTTTACAGCAACCTGCCAAAAGAAGGCCCCGGAGATAACGAGTCAACTCTTAGAGCATTTAAAATGCTTAAGGATCTACCTGCAAATCCGCGCGTACTTGACATCGGGTGTGGGCCTGGAATGCAGACTATAGAAGTGGCTGAGCAATCTAGCGGTTTAATTGAAGCTTTAGATGGCCGTCAACCTTTTTTAGATCAATTAAAGTTAAACGTAAAAAAATTTGGTTAAAGTGATAAAATTAAGACGACCAAAGGTGACATGTTTAATCTTAAATATGAAAAGAAGGTTTTTATTTAATTGGTGTGAAGGCGCAATATTCATTATTGGTTTTGAAAAGGGATTAACTGAATGGAGACCATTGTTGAGTAATAAGGGATGTCTTGGTGTTTCAGAACTTTCATGGTTAAGAGAAGAAGATGAACCTGAAGAAATTCGGTCTTACATCAAAGGAAGTTATTAAGGACTTGAAAACTCGGAAACAAAAAGTGTTGACGAGAACATAGAGATAGCTAAAAAAGTAAGTTTTCGAATTATTGATTCTTTTATTTTTACTCAGAAGGTTAGTGGGATAATTATTACTTCTTATATAGAGGCAAAACTGCCTTTCCTAAAAACTAAGCATAAACATCATTCTGAAGCCTTAAAGTAATTTGCCGCTGCAGAAAAAGAAATTGAAATGTACCGTGAATACTCAGATTATTATGGCTACGCAGGTTTTGTTTTACAGACAATTTGAAAAACTTATTTTTTGAATTATACAGAACTGCAAAAAAGGTATACGTACAAGACGTGTAAATTCTACAAAATTATTTAGTAGCCTACCCAAATTTTGCTGTTTGAATTAATTCAGTAAACAATGAAGGGTATATTCCCACTATTAATATTAATATAACCAAAATAGTAAAAGAAATTTTCATCCAATTTGAAACATCAAATTTGTTTACATCTTTACCTGCAGCTATCACAGTGGATATGTCGCGTTTTGGTCGCCCCAAGAAAACATGCCAAGTGAATCGCAGCATATAGGCCAGAGAAAGTATTGTTGCAATAAGCATAAGAACAGTTGGTATAATGTAAAACGTGTCTAAATACATTATTTGAGATGCACCTATGAATATTAAAACTTCGCTAACAAAGCAAGCAAACGGTGGAGAACCTGCAATACTTAAAGAGGCTACAGTAGCAGATACTGCGGTGAAAGGCATTTTGGTTGCTAAGTTGCCCATTTTTCGGATATCTCTTTTTTTAGTTTGATGCATCACTGCACCTGCAACGATGAAAAGTAGCCCCTTGCTGAGGGCGTGACTTATAATATGAAGTACTGTTCCAGTAATTGCTATGGTTGAACTCATAAGAACTATAAGACCTGTAGAGGAGTTTACAGGAAATAAAGAAAGACCAAACATTATGTAGCCCATGTGCGAGATGCTTGAATATGCAATAAGTCTTTTTATGTCAACAGAAACCAGAGCTATTAATGCACCAAAAAAGGCGGAGAGAACACCTATTACTGATAATGCGTAGAGAAAGTGGGTTCCGAAAGTTAAGCCAACTGATGGAAAAATCATTCCTAGAGAAAGCCGTAAAATCGCATATGCTCCTGCGCTGATGATTACTCCGCTTAGAAGTGCAGACATGGGCGCAGGCGCTTCTGAGTGAGCATCAGGCAACCACATATGCACTGGAAAAACAGCCATTTTCACGGCAAACCCTCCAGTGAACGCAATAAGAATCCATTTTGTAGCATCAGAAACTGCCATTGTCAACAGGGAATCTTTTGCAGCAAAAATGTCTAAAGTTCCGGTTAACCAATAAATTGCTCCGATGCCCAACAGAACAAAAACTGCCCCTGCGTGAGTATACATAAAAAGTTTGAAAGCTTGTCTGTATGAATCTTTGTAACCCCATTCTCCAACGATAAAGTATGCAGGAACTAACATAAGTTCCCAGCAAAGATAGAATAGGACCAAGTTAGAGGTTAAAAAAACACCCACTAATCCAACCGAAAGCATACACAAAAGAGAATAATAGGACGCAAGGTGTTTTTTTCCAGCCATATAAGTTATTGAAAAGATAGCTGTAACTAGAATAAGCACCAGACTAATTAGAGCAAGGGAAACACTTATGCCGTCGGCGAAAAGGGTAAATGATGAATCCATTACAGCAGACATCCAACTATAGGATTCAAGATACAAGTTGTCAGGGTTACTGAGTATTGTAGGAATTGTTGATAATACAAGAATTATGTTAATTAGGGCAATTAACGCAACAAAAATTGCTGCTGCCTTCGGAGACTTCTTGCCTGTTAAATAAACAAAGGGAACACTTAATGCAGGGACAACAAATACTGCTAAAAGTGAAAACCCCATTCTAAAGACCTCCTACAATTAAAAGTATAATTACAATAAGTAGTATACCAAGTATTAGAGCAACAATATAATTTTGATACGTTTTTAATGGAAGCCTGTTTAGTGCTGAAATAGCCCGAGTAAATAAAGCTGCAGAAAAATCCATTAATTGATTAATTAAACTGTCAAGACACATAAAACCCTCCGACAACTTACCAACACCTTTTCCAACTTTTTCGCAAAAATGATTAATTAAACTGTCAAGACACATAAAACCCTCCGACAACTTACCAACACCTTTAGCGATTGTGTAGTAGAGGTCATCTAGAAA
>JAAZBP010000134.1 GCA_012513715.1 Thermoproteota archaeon
AACGAATATGACCTGCAAGATTTAATCAGAGGATACAAGTGCTTGTTGCTTGATAATTTTGTTCCAAGAGCCTCACCCATAATGCTTATGGATCTGCTAAAACTGTTGGCAGACCTGCAAATACAAGTTATCACCACAGCCTATGATCCCTCAAGGTTCCCAGAGACAACAAACATAATCAACCTACAACCACAACCATAAAAATTATTTTTTTAACAAATTGTCTTTACAAAACCAAATCTGTTATATCAGTTAATAATAGACCTTTTATTTACTGAATTGAGGATTACTTATGGCTAATAAAAACAAAGCTATGAAGCGTTACTGTGATTCTGCCCAAGAGACTGAGAAGCTGCTGCAGTATTGGCGTAGGTTTGGCGGGTTGGTTTTTACTGAATTTAACACTACTCATGGGTATGGGGGCAAAATGAGGCGGCTAGACGCTATCAGGTTTCCAGAGCTTGAGAGCCGCGTTCATAAAACAGCAGACAGATACGAAGAAATAAGAGAGCTTGTCGGCAAACACGCAGTTGAGCTTATTGAGGTTCATAACTGGGGCTTCTATGGGTTTGGACAGTTAGTGGGTAAAGCTGAAATTTTCAGGAAATACTGGTCACCTAAAAACATGAAATTAATCTTTATTGTTATGGGCGCACACGAATTTGACCCTGTAACTAACCCGGATCCTTTGACTGAGGACGTTTTCAGAAAATATGGTATCGAAATATTTGTTCCTAAAAATTGACTCAGAGACTGGGCTTTTATAATAAAAACGGCATATACTGTGTATTATGAGCAGAATATTTGGGTACGGCGAAGATGCTCTTACGCTTTGGGCACTAAAAAATAAACTAGCAGTAATCCTGAATGCTTTTAATGACCCATCCAATCCGGAGGACTGTGTGGTTTTTTATCGTCCAAGCTTTGGCAGAAGCGGCGGAAACCTCAGCGCGCAATTTGGAGAGTTTGACGCTATCGTGGCTTCAAAACAGACGATCTATTTGGTTGAGAGTAAATGGGACAATAACTCCCGATTTGATAAAAAAGAGGTAGTTTTGCGGTCTGAGCAGGTTCTGAGGCATCAGCTTTTGAAGTGGTACATAAACAACTGGGACCTAACTTATTCAGCTGAAAACTGGGACAAAATTAGAGAAAAACAAGGTTCCATATCCTACAAAGTTATCCCGCCCAAAACCAGCTTATTAGCCAAAAACCTGCAATTCATCTTGACTAACTTGATAGGTAACTTAAGTTCTGGGGATAAGGTGATTGTTGAAAATGTGCTTTTGTTCTTCTATAACCATGCCTGTTCTAAGCCGCCTGCGCAAGTTAATGGAGACTTCAAAATTGTGTCTATAGAGTATGGAGAAGAAAACAAAAACAACTTTATCTCTCTTTAGGCTGAAACCTTTTTTCACTTTCACTGCCCTCTCCACTGCATAAGATAGTCGTTTCTAAGATAGTTTAAAAGGGGTTTTTTGCGGATTTGGGTTTGTTGGGGTGTGTTTGTTATGGATAAGACTGTTTTGTCTAATTGTGAATCTGAGTATGGTTTGGGTTCTGGGGAGGTGCCGTAATGCCAGGTTTTAGCGACTACGAGTCGCCGCAGGAATTCAAAGATAGGCTTGATTCTTTATCTGAAAAACTAAAAAAATAGGTCCGAAGCTTCTTTATGTGATTGTTTTTAGTAGGAGTTTTAGGTTGCTGTTTGCTTGAGCACCTCTTTTACTTTAAATATGCTCTGCCCATTGCAAGTTATGGTTCTGGGATAACTTTTTGTAGTTTAGTTTTTAGTAGTGTTTTTAGTTCTGGCTGGTCTTTGTAGTATTTATCGGGGATTTAAGTTCCCGATTTCTTTTCCACAAACACTACACTCAAACTTTTTACCATCGCTCATGTTAATCATCCTGAACATTATTTTACAGTTTCAAAATAGTATCTTTTGAGCATAAAAGTTTACGCCAACCCAAGCGGCGTAGCCATAAAAATTCATCAACATTATTTAGGAGTAAAAAATGGAGCGAAAAAAATACAGTTGAGGCAGTTGACAGTGCAATTACGTAATCAGCTGCGTATGCTTTTAGCAGTTAGCCGCTCTTTACTTTGCTACTGCATTGGTTTCTAGCAGATTAACTGATCCATTTTCTATGTAGTCTTTGAGTGCGTCTTTAACTTCATCTTTTGCGCTGAAATAAAGTATTTGCCAGCCATTTTGACTGATTTTTGATAGTATGTGCATCTGGCGTTCAAGCCGTTTTTTATCGCTTTTGATGAATGGATCATCCATTATGAAGAAGGCTTTTTCACCCTTCAAAAGTTTCTGACCAAGCGAAAGCCGGATTGATAAGTAAAGTTGATCATAAGTTCCAGCGGATAACTGTTCAGCGCCAAAAAATTCTCCATCATTTCTTTCAACTTGAATTTTTTGCCCTTCTGAATCAAGTCTTACAGATTTATAGAAACCACCAGTTATTTCCTTAAACAAGTCAGAGACTACGCTGTCTTCTCCAAAAAGCGTTGTCACCTTGTTTTTATCTTCAGTTTGGATTTCATCAAAAATCTCCATTGCAGCCAATACATCAACTTTAATGTTTTCTTGATAGTCAATAAAGTCAGAAAGAACTTTCTTAACTGCTTTTAGTTCTGAACATGTTTCGCATTTGATGTAGTCTTCTAATTTAAGAGTCTCGTTAGCTCTACGCTCAACTTCCTTAAAGTCCTCTGTGAATCCATCAAGTTTAACTGTTATTTCCTCTAACTCAGCATTTACAGCTTCGAGTTTTTTCTCTATTTTACCTTTTTCTTCTGTTGAATATTTAATGCTTAAAGCTTTGTCTTTGAAGCCTTCAAGTTTTTTAATTTCTTGTCCCCAAAAAGCAAGTTTCTGCTCCATCTCTTCTAAATCAGTCTCAAAAATCAAATCTAATTTAGTTGTTTGCTCGTCAACCGTTTTTTCTAATTCTCTTTTTTTGTTTAATGAACTAGTATAGTCGTCTATGGATGTTACTTTGGATTTCTGAATTATCTCTTCAATTTGCCTATCAAATCTGCTAATTTCCTTCTCTAGTGTCGGTAAATCTTCATTTCGAAGCTGGTTAACTTTGTTATTTATAATCTGTTTTTGAAGGCTAATGTCGTCATGTTGAGTTACCAATAGTCTATGTTCTGAATCGAACTTTTGAATATTGGAGAGGATTTCTTCGATATTGTTGCCGCCTAAACTGGATTCAGCAGCTGACAACTTGACACTGTCAAATGTTTTTGCAAGCTGCGCTTTATTAGATACATACTTCAACGTTGTAGCTAAAGAAACAACCAATAACAAAACGCCTAAAGCAACCAAAAAATAGATTACAAGAGATGGAGAAAAAATTACGCCTAACGTTGCCACAAGAACCAGTACAGCTGAAAATGCGCTTAGTCCAGTAAAGAACTTGCGTTTTCCATCCTGCTCAATAACTACACTTCTTTTTGTCTGGTAGTCTGATATCTTTGGCCTAATAACCTCATTTATTTTCTGTCCAATACTAGAATGGGCCTCAAGTTTCTGTTTTATCTCATTATAATCCGCGTTTTTCTGCTCAAATTCCTTTTTTCGCATAGCCAACGTGCTTTCTCTTTCTTCTTTATGTTTGACGCGTTCTTCTCTGTCTCTTTGTGCATCTCGCCATATTTGCTGATCCTCTTCGTTAAATACTTCTAAATCACCCAGAGACCCCAAGTTTTGTTCCAGAATGGTTAAGGCGTCTTGTCCTCTCTCATAGGTTTCCCGTTTTGACGCGTCCGCAAAAAGGTCATTTCTATGTTTAAGTTCGTCTGAACTGTTTGTTAATTCAATACTTTTAGCTTCAAGTTCATCTATGTCTTCAGCTTCAATTCGGGATTGTAATTCACCTATTTCTTCAACCAAAATTTTTGAAGAATCAATTTTATTTTTTGTTTCATTTTTAAAGTTGCAGCTCGGAGTTAGGTCACCTAATTCCTTCAATTTTGTTTCTATACTCAGGATTTCGCCTGTCCGCAATCCCATTAAACGTGAACCTATACTATCATAAAACTTGTTTTCTGAAGCAATAGACAAGTCGCTGTTTCGAATAAGAAAGATGTTTCTGCACTCTGAAGATGTTAAATCACAATTTTTTCTAAAAGACCCATTAGTTATCCTTAAAAGTTTACCTTTAGAATCTCTTACAGACACGTGGCCTTCAGGTTTTTCATCAACCCGGTTAATTGCTTCAAACTCTTTTAGTTCTCTGCCTCCGAACATCAATTTAGTTAATGCATCAATGGTTAACGATTTGCCATCTTCGTTCTCGCCAAAAAACAAAGTGAAGTTTTGCAGACCAGCTTTAGCGTAATCATGTAGGGGACCATACTTTGATATCTTAAATCCTTCTATCTTCATGCTTTAGCCTCCATCATAGCTTTAATCGCTAAATCGCGCAGTCTACTCTTTTTTGTCTCTGAAACCTCTTTCTGAGACAGTTTCTCCAGGAACCTGTTGAAGATGTCGTTTTCAAGAATAACCTCAACATCTCTGAATTCTGAGTGAAGCACACATTTTCCTTTCGCTGCCTTTTCTAGTTCTTTACCAAAAGCTGCTTCTGTTAAACCAAGTTTTTTTGTGTTAACATATCCGTTAACTGTTAACTCAAGTTTCTCTGCCGGTTTTGTTTTAGCCAATGCTTCTTTAACAATTTCAATTGGGTTTTTTTCATCAAAGGGATCCAGAGTTATAGTTAATTCATTGTAGTATGGCGTGTCAAGGATGTACTCGGTTGGTCCTTTTCCCACTTCAAAAATGTTTATTTTTCTTGGTCCTGTCTCTCGTCGGGTAATAGAAATAGGAGAACCTGGATAAACAAAGTATCCTCCATCAAAGGTCCAGACT